>JBAXLV010000556.1:0-2139 GCA_037134635.1 Alcaligenaceae bacterium | reverse complement strand
GACCGTGCCCCCTCCGCCTCCTTTGTTGTCGACAGCAATTGGCACGCCAAGGATACTCTCGGCCGCGCGGGCAAGGGCGCGCGCAGTGATGTCGGTCGTCGCCCCAGCGGCATACGAGACATAAAAAGTGATCGGTTTATTTGGATAATCTTGTGCGCTCGAGACCGCAGGTGCAAGACCGAGCGTTAAACCAATGACCATTAATTGTTTAAGTTGAATCATTGTGCTCTCCTGATCACTCTTGCGTCAGTTTGGCGGCTTCAACAGTCTGTCGCCAGTTGGCAATCTCTGTTTGAACAAAGGTATTAAATTCAGTTGGGCTGTTGCCGCCTGGGATGCCACCCATTTCTTTAAAGCGCTTTTGAATGTCGGGTGTTTGTAAGACCTTGACCGTAGCCTGGTGCAGGCGGTCGATGATGGGTTGAGGTGTTGTCGCGGGGGCAAACAAACCGAACCACGCGGTGACTAACATATTGGGTACACCCGCCTCGGCCATCGTCGGTACATCGGGTAACTCGGGTGCGCGAGCATCGCTAGTGACGGCCAATGCGCGCAGCTTGCCCCCCTTGATTTGTGCCATCACGCTCGGGGCCGTCGCAATCATAAAGGTGAACTGATTGCCTAATAAAGCGCCAGTTGCAGGACCCGCGCCTTTGTAGGGGATATGCGGCACTTGAATGCCCACCCGCTGCATAAACATTTCGCCGGAAAGATGTGGCGATTGCCCTGCACCTGCAGATCCAAACGAGTACGGCGTTGGATCTTTTTTTATTGCAGCGACAAGCTGCTGCACGCTCATGAAAGGCGTGCCGCTATTGACCACCAGAATATTTGGATTTGAGATGACAAGGGTAATCGCGCTGAAATCATCAGGCTGGTACGGTAGTTTTTTATATAGGCTGTAGTTAATCGCATGAGAGCCGATATTGGCCATCATCAAGGTGTAGCCGTCAGGTGTTGCCCGCGCCACATATTGTGAACCCAGGATGCCGCCCGCACCAGCCTTGTTTTCAACGACAACAGTGGTGCCTAATTCGGCGCCCAGTTTTTCACTAATGATGCGCGCTGCCTGATCGCCTGTGCCTCCGGGCGCAGCGCCCACAATGATCGTGATTGGTTTGTCGGGCCAGGCAGCTGTGCTGGGTAAGCTGAACACAAACAAGACACCGGCAAGCACAAAAATGCACGAGCGTAATAGAACTTGAAAAGCCCTCGAGCTGACGAACAGCATCAAAGCAGTCTCCTGATACTGGATTTATATTGTTTGTTATAGATTAAGGTTAGCAGGAAATCATCAACTGTTTGCATTTCTCGCTAGACGCAACGGCGTTCGGTCGCCATAATAAGGGAAAAATAGTGAGACATCGTGTTGCGCGGGTAGAGTCAATTTAGCTTGCGTGCACCCAGAGCTTCAGAAGAAACATGTTTAAAGCGCGGCGTCCGGTCCTAAGGATCGGGGTGGCCCACTTCATAAAAGAGAGATCATGATGCGCACAAAAACTACTAAAAAAAGTGATTCGGGGTTTACAAAAGTCGGCGATGTATCGCGTCGGGCCATCATTGGCGACCTTTATGTCGACGGAATGCTAAAAGAAAAAAACGCGTTTGATCATGAATGGCAAGAGTACCTGAACAATCAACTCTGGGGACGAACCTGGGCGCGAGGTATCTTGAGCCATCAACAGCTTAGCCTCATTAATCTGTCGATGTTGGCGGGCTTGGGCCGAATGGAAGAGTTTGAATTGCATTTTCGAATTGCTTTAACGCGCACAAAAGTACCGCTCATTCAATTACGTGAAATCCTTTTACATATTGGGATGTACTGCGGGGTGCCAATCGGTCGCGATGCTTTTGCGATTGCCCGACGCGTACTTAAAGAAGAAGGCATTGATGTTTCGAGATTGGATGAGGTGCCTGCGAAAAAAACATCAAAGAAAGCAAAAAAATAAAAAGCAATTTCTACAACAGTTTTTGCCAGGGTTCTGATATGAGCGCTATTGCATTAAAGGACAGATTGCCTCGCCTTGTAAAAATAATTGGCTGCGCCTTTGCTTTGTTAGCACTGGGGCTCGCACCCCCTACTTATGCTCAAAATTTTCCGGTTAAGCCGATTACGCTAGTCGTGCCGTATCAGGCGGG
>JBAXLV010000555.1:0-2140 GCA_037134635.1 Alcaligenaceae bacterium | reverse complement strand
TCATGTGCGCTGTGAACTACCGGCACCTAACACGATCGAGCTTTTTGAACCCTTAAATGGACAGCCTCGGCTCGGACTGAACTCTTTGATGGACCACGCTCCGGGCCAACGTCAATGGGAAGACATCGAGCAAGCGCGCGTGTACTTTACAGGTAAAAAGGGTTGGAGCCGTGAAAAATTCGAAGATAAAGTTCGCAACGCTGCCATGCTGCAAGATCGGTTCAGTGCGCCCCATCGGCAGTATTTTGTCGACTACTCAACGCGTACGGGCATTCACCTCGCCAGCCACGATGACACGACAGAAGCACACGTTCAGCAAGCCTTTGCCGAAGGCGCCAGCATGTCTGAATTTCCAACAACAATTGCCGCCGCGCGTTGCGCAAAAAATTTGGGATTGCTCACTGTTATGGGTGGGCCGAACGTGGTGCGCGGTGGATCGCATTCCGGCAATGTGTCTGCCACCGAATTGGCTAAGCAAGGTTTACTGGATGTGCTCTCATCCGATTATGTTCCGGGCAGCCTACTCGGCGCGGTCGCTCGTTTAGTACAAGAGGGCGTGATGAGTTTGCCAGAAGCAATTGCCACCGTAACACGCAACCCCGCGCAAGCGACCGGTTTAAACGATCGCGGTGCCCTTGAAATTGGTTTCAGAGCTGATCTGGTGCGCATGCGGATGCATGAAGCCACCGGTCAAGTCAGCCAGGCTTTTGCCCGCTCGGTTTGGCGTGAAGGCATTCAAGTCGTTTAAATCCAGGGGTTGATGACCCCTAGCCGGTAAGACACGCGTGATCTCAATGTTCACATAACTGTAAAGCATTTGTCATGTCACTTAGACATACTAACAAGATCCGAACGAAGGACTCATGCTATGACTGCCGCGCTACGCATCACCCACTTAAATAAGCACTTTAACCAACAAAAGCCGGCGCTTTGTGACGTTAGTCTATCTGCCAATCAGGGTGAAATGATTGCGCTGATCGGGGCCTCTGGCTCAGGCAAGTCGACTTTGCTCCGCCATATCGCTGGGTTGCTGACCGCAGATCCAGTCAAAGGATCTTCAATTGAAGTGGCTGGCTCGGTTATTCAAAAAGACGGCCAGATCGCCTCTGATATTCGCGCATCACGAGCGAAAGTCGGTTTCGTCTTTCAGCAATTTAATCTGGTTGATCGCCTGTCGGTAATGACGAATGTTTTAGTCGGACTCTTACACCGTTTGCCAGTGTGGCGCAGTCTGTTGGGGCTTTTCAGCCACGCTGAGCGTACCCTTGCGTATCAAGCCCTTGCACGCGTTGGCATCCAAGACTGTCATGGCCAACGCGCGTCAACACTTTCGGGTGGGCAGCAGCAGCGCGCCGCCATCGCCCGCACACTGGTGCAAGGCGCCGATTTAATTTTGGCCGACGAGCCTATCGCCTCGCTCGATCCTGAGTCTTCACGTAATGTCATGGAAATCTTGGCACGCATCAATCGCGAAGATCAATGCACTGTCATTGTGTCGCTGCATCAAGTTGAGATCGCACTGAAATACTGCCCTCGTGTCATCGCGTTACACCAGGGAAAAGTTGTCTTTGATGGCGCTTCTGCACAACTGACGCCCGAACTACTGCGCGAGTTGTATGGGGTACAGGTCGAGGAGTTGTTCGCACCGCTCGGCGCTACGCAACAGACCACGAGCACACGCTCACATTTAAATCCGGTCATGTCATTGACCCAAGCCGCTTAACCCGAGCTTTCATTTATAGGAGTCTATTCAATGCTAAAAAAATTATTGGCACTCGCCATGCTTTCGATTTCGCCTCTCATGCATACACAAGGCGCACAGGCGCAAGAGATTAACTTTGGTTTGATTTCGACCGAATCCAGTCAAAACTTGAAGCAGAACTGGTCGCCTTTGTTCGCCGATCTTGAGCGTCAGACCGGGATTAAAGCGAATCCATTTTTTGCCTCAGACTATGCCGGAATTATTGAAGGTATGCGCTTTAAGAAAGTACAAGCAGCCTGGCTTGGAAACAAGTCTGCCATTGAGGCTGTTGATCGGTCGGGCGCTGAGGTCTTTGCACAACAGATCTCTGCTACAGGAGCACTCGGTTATTACTCGCACTTGGTCGTGCACCGCGATAGCCCTTTAAACTCGGTTGAA
>JBAXLV010000554.1:0-2142 GCA_037134635.1 Alcaligenaceae bacterium | reverse complement strand
TGACCAATAAGAAAGCGCTTTCGTCTCTCTTGTAAAGTTTGCGCAAAAATCCGATTTCAAAGAACAGGCCTAGTACGCCTACTGCCAAAGGAGCGATGAACATCGCAAGCCATACGCTACCGCTTAGCTTCGCTGTGGTGTAGCCAATGTAGGCGCCAAGCATGTAAAGGGCGCCATGCGAGAAATTGACGACACGCATGATGCCAAAGATCAAGGCCAGACCGCTCCCTAAAAAAAATAAAAGGGATGCTTGCGACAGCGCATTGAGCGTCTGTATCAGTACAAAAGAAAAGGTTTCCACACGGGTCTCGCTGTGAGAGTCACGAACAGATTTTGTGCCTGCTTGTATTGCACAAGGCAGGCACAGGTATCGTAGCGCTAGCTCAGATTAGCTATCAAAGGTTTTTTTACGGCAAGCCGGTGTGATCTGGTCGGCGGGATATTTTTTAACCAGAACCGGTAGCAAGGCACTACCGACTTTTTCAACTTTGACCACGAAACCATCCTCCATGCTTTGATGATCACAGGCGCGAAAGCTTGCCTTACCTTTAACGGTATCAAGTTCCATCCCATCAAGGGCCTTGATCAAATCGACTGATTTGGTATTGCCAGCTTTTTGAATGGCTGCGCTAATAAATTGCAGTGCCTTCCATTGTTCGCCATCGTTCCAGTCTGGGGTATCTTTGATCTCTTTGGTAAAGGTATCGACGAATTTTTTATTCACGGGATCGTCGTAGGTTGACATGTAGCGCATGGTGCCAATCACACCCAGAGAGGCTTCGCCGACCGCCTTAATGGTGGATAGCTCGATGAGCGTGGTAAACATTTTTACCTTGTCGCCCAGGCGGTATTGGGCAGCCTGAGTCATGAACGCATTGGCATCATCCCCAGACAAAACCATCATTAAGCCGTCGGCGCCTGATTGACGAATTTTTGTGATGTAGCTCGAGAAGTCACGTGTCCCGGTCGGAGAAAAAACCTTGCCGAGAAACTGAATATTGTTGCGAGCCATTTCTTGTTCAAACGCTAGAACGGTTGAGTGTCCCCACGAATAATCCATTCCGATGGCATAAAACTTTTTCAGGCCAGAATCTTTGATGTACATCGAGAGTAAGCGTGCCTCTGTTGGGCCTGACGGGTTGCCACGAAAAAATCCCGGCACGTACGCCTCGGCGGTCATGCTGGCATCGCCATTGCCGCAAGCGACATAGATCGAATCCCACTCAGCCAGCCTAGGCATGACGGCAAGCGTTTCAGATGAAAACGTAATGCCTGTAAATATTCTGCAACCGTCTCGCTCGACCATTTGTTGCACTTTGCGAACACAGGTAGCCGGATTGCCACCTGTATCTTCAATAATCAATTCAATCATTCGCCCATTAATCCCGCCAGCGGCGTTGACTTGTTTGGCAAAGAGTTGGGCGGTACGCTTAGTTTGCTCGGCCACAACAGCCAGGGAGCCCGTCAGTGCGCAGGGTATGCCGATCTTGATAGGTTCTGCGGCGCCCGCGATACGACTGAAATTCGTTGCGGCAGCAGTCAGTGCAGCAAAGCCCGCAGCTTGAATGAGCGTGCGACGGCCTTTTAAAATTGTGGTCATTTTTGTCTCCGAATTATTCGAGTCATCGCCCTTAGGTCGCGCTCAGTATCATTTTCTAGATTGACTTAAAGTGTCAGTATGAACTTACACGATAAACGGCCATTGGCAAAGGGATTTGGCTGCATCTAAGGTAATCCCTAATATCGCAATTGCATTGGTCGAGGGCTGGACGCCGATCGACTCGCCAGCACAATCGCCACGTCGCGAAGCGCTGCCTCAATCGGCAATGTTATTCGCTAAGTGATAGCCGCTTAACCATGCGCCCTCTACGCGACCACCATTTAACCAGTCCCCACACAGGCTGAGTTGCAGCGCAGGGTTTGTATAAAAGCCCTGAGCCTTGGTTATTGCACCGCTGGCGTAGCGCCACCGGTGCACGGCGATCTCAGCCTCTGCGCAATCGAGGCCTAATTTCTTGGCGCAGGCCAGGATCCTTTCGGTAACGTCTTCTTTGTTCAACTCGATAAACTCTTGGCTCCAGAGCGGATTTGCCTGAATCGTCCACGACTCTTGCCCAGTACGTTGGGGTTTAGACGAATTTC
>JBAXLV010000553.1:0-2143 GCA_037134635.1 Alcaligenaceae bacterium | reverse complement strand
GGCAAAGAACTTACAGCCACCGGTGCATTGAAATTGCCCCTTGCTGATCGTGAAAAGAATGTTGAGGCCATCTTTTGAACGCTCACGCAACGTGAGTTCGAGGTACGAGCCACCTGCATGGGGTGCTGAGAAGTTAACTTTGTTGGTACTTGTTGCCTCTGCAAAACGCGTGGTGGTTCCTCGCATTTGATCAGTCTTAGACCGATATTCCCACGACTGCGCTTGAGCGAAGGTAGACAATAAAAGTGCAAGCACAACAGATAACAGTTTGATGAATTTCATGATTTCCTCCCGCGGACAAGTATCAGTTTTGGTTGAAAGTGACTGAATGCATTTTAATGAATCCGCATCCCCGGTTTCGCCCCTGACGCAGGGTCGAGCACATAGATGCCGGTATCGACTTTTTCGTCGAAATGGCTCGCTGCCAAAACCATGCCTTCAGAGACGCCAAATTTCATTTTGCGTGGTGCAAGGTTGGCCACCACGACTGTCAGACGACCGATTAATTGCTCTGGGGTATAGGCAGACTTGATGCCAGAAAACACATTACGCAAGCGGCCTTCACCAACATCAAGCGTCAGCCTTAATAATTTTGTCGAACCTTCTACTTGTTCGCAATTGACGATCAGCGCAACGCGCAGATCGATTTTTACAAAATCATCAATACTGATGGTCGGTGCAAGGGGTTCACCGCCGGGTACCAGTGCGGCAGGCGCGGCGGCTTCGGCCGCTTCAGTATTGGGTTCAAATAGGTTGTCTAACATGCTGGGTTCGACGCGTTGCATCAAATGTTTAAATGGGTTGATTCGTTGAGGAAGGACGCTGGCGTCAGTCCAGATAAAGCTTTTGGTTTGCCCAAAAAGTTCAAGGGCTACACGCTGAGCCAGGGTGGGCAAGATCGGCGCGAGCATGACCGACAAGGCCTTGAAGCCGGCGAGCGCAGCCGAGCAGATGTGCTGCAGGGCAAGCCGTTGCGAGGCGTCGGCATCGGCCAGCGTTTTTGCGATTAACCAAGGCTGTGCTGCATCAAAAGCCTGATTAATTTGATCGGCGTGGGCCATGATCTCGCGAATCGCTCGCCCAAACTCACGTGCTTCAAGATCAATACGAATACGATCTGCAGCCTGAGCCCAGTGCCGACTAACGGTTGCTTCATCATGAGGGTAAGCGAGCTGCCCCTCAAAATATTTGCTGATGAAGTTTGCGGCGCGACTGGCGATGTTGACGTATTTTCCTACCAGATCGCTGTTTACTCTGGCGATGAAATCGTCCGGATTAAAATCAATATCTTCAACGCGTGCGTTCAGTTTGGCGGCAATGTAGTAGCGCAGCCATTCAGCGTTCATACCGATTTCAAGGTAGCGCAAGGGCGAGATGCCCGTGCCGCGACTTTTCGACATTTTTTCGCCGCTGACGGTAATAAAGCCGTGCACATTGAGTTGATCAGGGGTTTTGCGACCCGAAAACTTCAAGGTGGCGGGCCAGAATAACGCGTGAAAGTACACGATATCTTTACCGATAAAGTGGACCTGTTCGGTGGCACTAGTGGGATCGATTAAAGCCTCGTAATCAAGGCCTACTTTATTGCAGTAAGACTTCAATGAGGCAAGATAGCCGACCGGTGCGTCAAGCCAAACATAGAAATATTTACCGGGGGCGTCGGGGATTTCAATTCCAAAATAAGGGGCGTCTCGTGAGATGTCCCAATCACCGAGGTTAGCTTTCTCGTCACCGCTGCCCAGCCACTCACGCGTTTTTGCTAAGACCTCAGCCTGCAGATGTTTGTTGCCCTGCGCATTACTTCCCGTCGTCCACTCTTGCAAAAACTGCACGCAGCGTGGGTCAGACAGCTTAAAAAAGTAGTGTTCAGAGGTTTTGAGTATGGGCCGCGCATTGGTGAGGGTTGAGTAGGGCTCGATTAAATCCGTGGGAGCATAGACCGCACCGCACACCTCACAGGAGTCGCCGTACTGATCTTTAGCGTGGCATTTGGGGCATTCGCCCTTGATGTAGCGATCGGCTAAGAACATGCCTTTGACCGGATCATAGAACTGCTCAATTTCGCGGGTGTTAATCAGGCCCTCGGCGCGCAGCTTGCGGTAGATATCCTGCGATAACTCGACGTTTTCAGCCGAGTCGGTTG
>JBAXLV010000552.1:0-2150 GCA_037134635.1 Alcaligenaceae bacterium | reverse complement strand
TGATGAGCGTTAGGGTGTGTTTAAGGGGTCAAGCGTTGGATCCGCAGCGGGTCCCACGCCGGCACCTTTGATGCCATGCTGGTTCATTGAGGCCTTGACGAAGCCCTGCGCTTTCATCTCTTCAACAAAGGTGCGTAAAAACAGGGCTGCTTCGGGGCCTTTGGTTTTTGGCACGCCCATGGCTTGATTGATCACCATAAAACGTTCGCTCAACATCCGAACGCCCGTCACGCCAATGGTGTCAGCCTCAAGTTGTTGCTTGACCCCAGCCGCGACTTCGAAGCCCTTATCCAGAAAGCTAGAAACGACGACCTGCGAAGAGGCAACGCGTTCGAGTGCTGCCTGTTTAATGTGGCGCGTTAAAAATAAATCATAGGCACTTCCTTTGCCCACTACGATACGATTACCAGCGACATCGACTTGTTCGTTACGTTGAATGCTTGAGGCGTCACGCACAAGGTAATAGCCTTCGATTTGTACATAGGCGGCGGTAAAGGCAATGTCCTTACCGCGCTCGGGGTCGACTGCAAAAAAGCCAACATCGGCGCGCCCAGCCTCGAGGGTGGCAACAGATTTTCCGGCAGTTTCATTCACAATCAACTCAACCGGGACACCCAGCTTTTTTCCAAGTTGCTGGGCTAAGTCAATCGAGATTCCGAAGGGCTTTCCTTGTGCATCCAGGTTGGCCAGCACGGGGTTGCCAACATTTAGCGAGGCGCGAAGCACCCCGGTGGGCGCAAAAGCTTTGATGAGGTTGGCATGCATGGTGGCAGAGTCCTTGGTTGCGGATTGTGTTTGAGCAGCACTATGACCGGGGATCGCGCCCAATAAGAGCGCGACGAACGTCAGAATTGAGATTGTTTGTTTCATGAGTAGAAACATAACAGATCGCAGGTCAAGAGTCGAAATAGATCGAAGCACTTATAATCGAGGGGTTCTGCAGACGCCTGGCCCATTAGGGCGCTGTGTTCATTCAAATTCAAAGGGCTAGCCAACGTGATGCAGACTTTTCCTTACTCGAGTTCAGTGGTAGCGCGTGTGCTACTTTTAGTCTGGTTGGTATTGATATTTTGTGCAGACGTATCTGCACAAACGAAGCCACCAGGTGCGTTTGCCACGGTGAATGGCGTGTCGGTGCCCCAGTCGTTAGTTGATCAAAATGTCAAAGTGAATATTGCGCAAGGTCAAAAAGACTCGCCTGAACTGCGACAAGTGATACAAGATGAATTGGTCAATCGTGAGGTCCTGGCGCAAGAGTCGGCGCGGCTAGGGCTCGATAAAACATCAGATGCGCAGGCGCAGTGGTCGCAGGTGCGCCAGACCTTTATGGTCGAGCTCTTACTCAATGATTACATGTTGCGCAATCCAATTCCTGAAGTCGCCCTGCAGGCCGAATACGACCGCCAGATGGCCTTGATGAAAGATCAACAGCAGTATCAGTTGAGCTTAATTGTGACGCCCACCGAGGATGAGGCCAAGGCCGTTTTGGCGCGGCTTCGCAAAGGTGAAGTATTTTCGAAACTGGCAGCTGAAAAATCGCTTGATCCAAGTAAAAAAGATGGGGGCAATGTGGGTTGGGTCGTGCCCGCCCAGATCTTGCCGGCGATTTCGAATGTAATGGTCAACTTGGCAAAAGGCGCTCTATCCGCGGCACCCATTCAAACCCCTGCCGGTTGGAATCTCATCAGGCTCGAGGACATTCGCCCGTTCAAAGCGCCTACGTTTGACCAAGCTAAAAATGATATTCGGCAAATGTTGGTGCAAAAACAGCGCTTTGAATACGTCAAAAAATTACGCGATAACGCAAAGGTTGTCCAGTAACGCCCGTTTGTTTGGTTATTGGTGCCCCCGGCGAGAATCGAACTCACAACCGCTCGCTTAGAAGGCGAGTGCTCTATCCAATTGAGCTACGGGGACAACGCGGCACTATTCTAACGCCTCTGCTCTATTTTATTAAGACGCTATGTCGCAACTATTTGTCGTGCACCCCGAGAACCCTCAAAGCCGTCTGCTCAAACAGGCGGCTCAGCTGTTGCTGAACGGTGGCTTGGTTGCGGTACCGACAGACTCAAGCTATGCCGTTGTTGCCCGGCTAGACGATAAGGGAGCGGCCGATGCTTTGCGCAAATTGCGCGGGCTGGATGATCGGC
>JBAXLV010000551.1:0-2152 GCA_037134635.1 Alcaligenaceae bacterium | reverse complement strand
ATGTTTTATATTCGTTAGGCAAGCAGCAACGCTAGTGAGGATTCACAAAGTTAATCTACACCGCATACATTTAACCTACAGAACGCGGACGAAGCAAATGCCAACAGCAAACATCGAAGATACATTTTTATTTTATGAAGTTACTGGGCAAGGCTCCCCGATCGTTTTGACCACGGGCCTTGGAGCAGGTGCTGAAGCGCGAGCTGAGTTAATCGCTGGACTTACGAAAAACCACAAAGTTCTTACCTACGATCAACGAGGAACGGGTCGCAGTGGCCCATCCTCTCGGCCTCAGTCCATTGAAGAATTTGCAGATGACATTGTCACCCTAATGGATGCTGCAGCAATTGACCGCGCAGCCATCATTGGGCTTTCAACTGGCACTGGCATTGCGACAGCACTGGCAGCAAATTACTCCACTCGTGCCTCCCATCTAATTTTAGGCGCGCCGTGGACACATGGAGATCCAGATCTTCACGTGCTGCAAAATACAAGAAAAGCAGCAGCACGCACAATGCCAGCCGACTTTTATATTCATTTCAATTCAATGCTGATTTATCCTCCAGAATATCGACGCAAGCACTATAAACGTTTTGAAAACATGGCAACCCAAGCGCTCAAGTCACCTCAGGATCCTGTAAAAATTTCTGCACGCCTCGATGCAATCCTGGCCTTCGATGCCCGCGAACTTTACAAAAAAATTAACTGTCCCGCACTCGTACTTGGCGCGCGCGACGATCTCGTCATGCCCTATTGGTTTGCTCAAGATGCAGCAAACGCCATACCAAACTCGCGCTTAGTCATCTATGAATATGGTGGCCACATGTTTCCCGAAACTAGAACCTCTGATTTTCTTAAAGAGGTAAATACCTTTATCTCCTAACCTAAATTTGCTATTGACTTAGGTGCGGTTCACCACTTTGCCCGCAAGCATGCTCACCCGTTTTATAAAAGAGGATATGTCATGTCAGAAGATTCTTTGCATAAATCCGCTATCGTGATCGATGGCTTAATTGTTTCAAATTGGAGCAGACAGGTATTTGAAGATATGCACCGAGGCGGATTAACCGCCGCAAACTGCACCTGTTCAGTTTGGGAAGGCCTGCGCGAGACGATGATTAATATCGCCCAATGGAAAAAAGCTTTTCTTGAGCACGCAGATATCATCATGCAGGTGCGCAGCGCAGAAGACATTCAGCGAGCCAAGCAATCGAACAAGGTTGGCATTATCCTTGGCTGGCAAAACACTAGCGCGATCGAAGATCGTTTAGATCTACTGCCTCTATTCAAAGACATTGGAGTCGGTGTCATTCAAATTACCTACAATACCCAAAACCTTGTCGGTTCTGGCTGCTGGGAACCCAACGACAGTGGCTTGTCTGGCTTTGGGAGAGAAGTCGTTACCGAAATGAATCGCTTAGGAATTTTGATTGATCTTTCACACGTTGGTCCTAAGACGTCTGCTGATGCTGTTGCTTTTTCGAAAAGACCTTGCGCTTATACCCACGTGGCTCCGTTTAGTGCTTTTAATAATTCGCGCAATAAGACCGATCAACAATTAAAAGAAATTATCAATAGTGGTGGTTTTGTCGGCGTCGCAACCTATCCGCCTTTTATGAAAACTGGTGCAAATACTACGTTAGATGACTGTGTGGATTTATTTGAATATATGATCAATCTCTGCGGCGAAACCAATATTGGCATTGGCACTGATTCCACGCAAGGTCACGGCGATGACTTCTTTGATTGGTTACGTCAGGACAAAGGTTATGCGCGTCGCGCAAATCCTGGTCGAGGACGCGCCCCGTTTGTTAAGGGTATGGAAACGCTCGCTGATTACCCGCGGTTAACCGAGGCAATGCAACGTCGCGGTTGGAGCGAAAAGCGCATACGTGCAATTCTTGGTGAAAATTGGCTACGTTTTTTAGGTGAAAGTCTGACCCCGCAATAATCGCGTCGGCTTAAGCCGTGATATCAAACACTCATTGAATGACTTTTTTTAATCAAAGGTCACTCGCCGCAGCAAACTGTAGAGGAGAATGTCATGCTTAGCCTTAATTCACCCGTTCACTCAGCCCTCGAGCCTAGTTCTTCCGCCAAGAGCAGATCCCGTTTAGTCCGGACTTTGCATTATGGCCTTTTGTTCTCTGTA
>JBAXLV010000550.1:0-2162 GCA_037134635.1 Alcaligenaceae bacterium | reverse complement strand
TGGTGATATCTGGCTATTTAACGACCCATATGAAGGCGGCACACATGCCAATGACTTTAAATTAGTGCGCCCTATTTTTCGCCAAGGAAAATTGTTTTGCTATTTAGCATCGGCTGCGCATTGGCACGATGTCGGTGGTGCCGTACCCGGTAACTACAACCCTGCTGCCACCGAATGTTGGCAAGAGGCCGTACAAATTCCTCCAGTTCGCATTGTGCGCCAAGGCGAACTTGATGCAGATATGCTTGGCATTTTACTTGCGAACACGCGTCTGCCTGACAGCTTGTGGGGCGACTTGAACGGCCAACTTGCTGCGCTTGAACTTGGTGCCAAACGTTTGAATGGTTTATTAGATGAATATGGCGACGCGGTCATCTTGCAAGCCATGGGTGAGTTACGCAAGCGCGCTTTGATCCTAATGCGCACGCACATCGAACAGCTGCCCGACGGCTGTTACAGCTTTGATGACGTGCTGGATAACGATGGTGTCACCAATGACGTACTGACCATTGCGTTAGACATGACCATTCAGGGTAATCAAATGATGCTGGATTTTTCTCGTTCATCACCTCAATGTGCCGGGCCCGTCAACATCTCGCGTGCCACAGCAATTGCGGCGTGTTACGTCGCACTTAAACACGTATTTCCTGATGTACCTGCCAATGCAGGCGTTCTAGACGCAGTCGACTTTGTAATGCCTGAGGGTCTGGTGATCACTGCCGCACGCCCTCGCCCAGTTGGCGGCTACACCGAAACGATCTTACGTATGATCGATGTGATCTTCAGTGCGACGGCCCAAGCTGATCCAACACTTTCTGTCGCGCACGCTTACGGAACCATCAACGCTTTATCCATTGCCGGACATCGTACGGATGCAGCACGTCAGGGGCAACGATGGGTGTTGTTCAGTTTTTTTGGTGGTGGCCACGGCGGACACAACCAAGGGGATGGTCTCAGTCACGGCAACGCTCCAATCTCTACTGCTACCATCCCTCCACTTGAAATTCTCGAGGCAGCCTACCCCATTCGTTTCACGCAATGGTCTCTTAGACCAGACTCGGGAGGCGACGGTACCTATCGAGGGGGCTTGGGTGCAATCTACGAGATCGAATTGCTTGAACAAAGCGCAGAAGCCTTCATTTTTGGCGAGCGCGGCAAATCCTCACCCAAAGGTATCGCACAAGGCGGGCAGGCTCTACCCAATGTCTTTTCTTATCAACAAGGGGGGAAATGGCACGTTCCACCCATGATTTCGAAGATGGTTGGTATCTCGTTGAAAAAAGGTGAACGCATTCGTTTAGAAACGCCCGGGGGTGGTGGCTGGGGCGCAGCCGCACAGCGTGATCCGACTGCACGTCAACGAGATCTAACCCTAGGCTATACCACCGAGAATCAAGCCTCCATGGCGAAAGTAAAAGCATGAGCATCACTAAAGAAAACACACCGCATTTGGTAGTAGGAGTGGATGTCGGTGGCACATTCACCGATTTATTTGTTCTTGACGAAAAAGAAGGCGTCGCACGTATCGTCAAAGTGCCTTCGACTCGGGGTGAAGAAGCCCGTGGCTTCATGAATGGCGTCGCACGCGTCGCCGAGAGCGTCGGCCCGACAAGCGATCCGGCACAAATGGCTTCAACGTTAGCGACCATCGTGCACGGTACAACCGTGGCCACGAATGCCTTACTTGAACGCAAGGTTGCCCGCACCGGAATCATCACAACACGAGGCTTTCGCGATGTTTTAGAGATGCGTCGACGCGATCGCCCCGCCACATGGGGTTTACGTGGCAGTTTTACACCTGTGGTGCCGCGCGACTTGCGCCTGGAAGTGGATGAGCGCGTGCTAGCCGATGGAAGCTTACACACAGCCGTCGATCTAGAACAGGTCAAGACGCAGACACTCGCACTGCTCAAAGCCGGTTGCGAAGCCGTGTGCGTGTTTTTTATCAATTCCTACGCCAACCCAAGCAACGAGCAGCAAGCGGTCGCCACCGTACGCGCTTTGTGGCCGAACCCTTATATCACCTGCGCGAGTGACGTTCTTCCAGAAATTCGTGAATTCGAACGCTGTTCGACCGCGACACTCAATGCTGCGTTGCAACCGGTCGTAGGTAGCTATTTAGCAAAACTCGAGAACGACTTACGGACCAATGGCTTTCTTGG
>JBAXLV010000549.1:0-2164 GCA_037134635.1 Alcaligenaceae bacterium | reverse complement strand
CCATAATGACGGAGCCGAGCGACTTGACGTTTGGATAATGGCCCGCTTTAACCTCGTGAGCAATGAAACCAATATCAACTTTACCGCTTGGCTGATTGACATGACCGATAATCTCGAGGGTACTCTCATTATTTATAATTTCGACGCTTACGCCCTGCACCTCTAGCCGCTCTTTAAGCAACAAAGCGGTTGAATCGAAAAATCCACCTTTCGGCCCAGCCTCGATCACGATATGCCGCGGCGGCACTTGCCAGACAAGAGTGAGCAGCAAAAAAGCCGCAAACGCAAGCCATAGCCATGGCAATAAGACGGGGCGTTCGATTTTTAAAATATTCTTCAACGGGTTGCCTAGCTGTGAAACAGCTCATGCTGATTGTGCGCGATTTTACCCCTGTGTCGTTGTTTTGTGTGTCAGCTTTGACGGAGGATTCAGCGCAAATTAACACCTCCCCTTAAGTTTGCACTAGGGCATGCCTACATGCGATGATTTTCGCCCTCCCACTGAATAAACGCTGACCAACTCTTATGAATCCCCTGAACCCCAAGAAACTGCTGTTGACCAAATGGACGGCAGTGATGCCCATAGCCAAACAAAAACACTTCCTGGTCAGTCGGGTCATCCTACCCGAGCTGCCCACCGACCCAATTGAATCGGTAGAAATCGAAGCCGTGTTCTCCAAAGCGACGCGGGTCATTGCCTGGCGTGAACTGCAAAACGACGAGGTGTGGCGGCAGGGTTGGGTTTGATGTTTTTTATGTACATGTGTACACGACCTTTTTATTTTGTATGACGCGTCTTCAACGTGCCACTAAAGTCTAATTCGCTTTCAGTTTTAACTCGCGCACGATTTTTCCCCAGCGCTGATATTCGCTTTGCACGAATTGCGTGGCGACCTCAGGTGAGCCGTTGACGATTTCAGTAATGCCCGCTTCACGCAGGCGATCCTGCACCTCTTGAACCTTGAGTGCTTTATCGAATTCTGCATGCACGCGCTGAATAATCGCGGCGGGTGTTTTTGCCGGAGCAAACACCACATACCAGGTCATCACGGTATAGCCTTTCAACCCCGACTCATCAAACGTCGGGATGTCCGGTGCAATGGACGAACGCTTGATGCCAGTCTGGCCGAGCCCGCGTACGCGGCCAGCGCGTACTTGTGGCAGCGCCTCTGGCATTGCGATTGTGGCGAATTCAATCTGGCCACCGATCACGTCTTGTAGCGCCTGTGGCCCGCCCTTATACGGTACGTGTAACATTTCAACGCCGGCCATCATGCGCATCACTTCGCTGGCTAGATGCGATGAGCTGCCGATCGCCGAGCTTGAGAAACGCACCTCACCAGGGCGCGCTTTGGCAAGTTCGATCAGCTCACCAATCGTACGCACTGGCAATGAATTATTCGCAACGAGCAGTAGCGGTGCGTCGCCGACGTACGAGACGCCCACGAAATCCTCAATCCGGTAATTAACCTTTTCAAACAGAGTGGGATTAATGGCGACACCGATCGGACTATAAAGCAACGTGTAGCCATCGGGGTCCGCCTTGGCGACGTAATCGAAAGCGATGTTGCCGCCAGCCCCTGGTCGGTTCTCGACAATAAAACTCTGACCGGTGTTCTCGGATAATTTCTGCGCAAGGATGCGCGCTGTGGTGTCTGCGCCACCGCCCGCAGTCAGTGGGATCACTAGCCGAGTCGGACGCACCGACGATTTTTGTGCGTAGGCACTCGAAGCACCGAACGCGAGTACTGCGCAGGCGGTAACTAATGCGGTGACGGTCATACGGCGAACGTAATTCATCGAAACCACTCTGCAGTTTGTGCGACTGTTATGAATAACAAATGTGACATCAAAAAAAATCAGGCAAACCGGATGGCGACTTTACCCAACAAGGTGTTTTGTTCGACGTATTGCTTGGCAGCCGGCAATTCATCAAAGGAAAACGTGCGATCGATCACTGGCACGATGCGGCCATCGGTAATGGCGGGCATGACCTCGCGCTCGAAGCCGCGTTGCGCAACCGCACGTGCCGCCGTCGATAGAGGCGCATTCGAAAGCCCAAAAATCTGTAGGCGTTTGCCGTGCACCGGTTCAAGATCGAGTCCCGTCAACATCTGCCCGTCTACGTAGCCGACAACCGCCAGTCGGCCGAAATCAGTGAGTG
>JBAXLV010000548.1:0-2169 GCA_037134635.1 Alcaligenaceae bacterium | reverse complement strand
CTGACAAAACGGGCTTGAGACGACGCCACTCGCGCTCTAGCCAAACACTCTGCGCCGGGCATGTGCGGCCACGCCGTCTTTAAGTGCTGCGCGAATTGGCTGCGCGGCCAGCTTAACGGCTTGTTCTACGGCCACGCGTTGCAGCGCGCCTGGTTTGGGTCGACCGATCTTTGCAAAGGCCCAGTCCGGCAAGTTATAGAACCCAGCTTGAATCATCAGTTTCACCAACGGCCTTGAGGCCAACCCACTAGGAAACCCTTCGATCAATTCAATAATGCTTCGTGTCCGGCCGCTGTAAACCAGCTCAGGGAAATACTGTTCAATCGCGCGCTCGCTGCCAGCATAGTCATCCGGTAAAGCAAGAGCTCCCATCTTTTCGCCGAGTATTTTCATCTCTGCCACGTATTGATTTTTTTGCGTAAGCGAAGAGTCAGACGCGCGATAGGTTTGATACGAGCGCCAAAAACTGGTGATTTCAGTCAGGTGCACCCAAGCTAACAAATGAGGATCGGTTGCGCGATAGGGTTTGCCAAATTCGTCTACTCCTACGATATGCTGATGAATCGCGTTGACCCGCTCAATCGCACCGTTCGCCATTTCGGTCGAGCCATAGGTGGTAGCGGCTATGAAAAATGCGGTGCGGCCCAGGCGGGCACGAAGGTCTTTACGAAAGCTTGAGTGATCCCATACACCGGCAAGCGCTTGGGGGTGCAAGGCTTGCAAAATCAATGAGCTGATTCCGCCAATCATCATTGACACAAAATCTGCGTGCACCGCCCAAGCCATCGACTCTGGGCCGAGCAAGCCTCGATCACCCGCAGGTACTAAAAACGCCACGGGGGGCCCGCCCCCGCCGACCATTTCGCGGATGTTTTGTTGAATGAAACGCTGTAATTGCACCATGAAGGATTTGACCTGAGAGACTGAATGTTTGACGCGATTCACGCTGCGCTTGCAATCACTTTAAGGGCTTTCGCGCGAGCCGCCCGCAACCCTTGTACTCTGTGCAACATCATATCGTTAATGGCGTTTTACGCAATGCAATCTTTAGGGTCAAATTACCGTGCACTTGTCATTGGCTCAACCGGTACGATCGGAGCTGGCTTTGTTACTGCACTGAAGAACGATCCTCACTGTTCGTTGGTGGTCGAAGTGTCAAGGCGTGACACTCCCGGGTTTGATCTTGAAGACGAAGCCAGTCTGGCGACAGCAGCAACGCAATGCGCAACGTCAGGGCCTTTTCAACTGATCGTTGATGCAACAGGAGCTTTGACCATTGAGGGTAACGGCCCTGAAAAGCACTTAGGCGCGCTCGAGGCAACTCGACTCATGCGCAGCTTTCAAGTCAACGCCATCGGACCCGCCTTGTTACTAAAATATTTTCTGCCGTTGTTAGCACGAGAGCGGGCGATTTACGCCAAACTGTCTGCGCGGGTCGGTAGCATCAGCGATAACTCGAAAGGCGGCTGGTACGGCTACCGCGCATCGAAAGCCGCAGTCAATATGTTTTTGCAAACCGCTGCCATCGAATTTGCGCGTAAAAATCCACAAGCAATTTTGGCAGCACTGCAACCCGGTACGGTTGCGTCGCCTTTATCTAAACCCTTTGCGACTCCCGATCACTGCACGCCTGTGGGTAAATCAGTCGACGGCTTGCTTAGGGCGCTTGATGCATTGGCACCTAAATCGTCTGCGCATTTTGTAGATTTCAAAGGTGAATCGATCGGTTGGTGACGCATCTCTTGGCCATCCCACTGTTGGCCACACCAACAGAGCCCTTCCAGGTTAATGATGCAGGTGCCCGTACCACAACATCTAAGATCTTCATTCATTCCATCACCCAGGTCTCGTCATTACTACGTTTCTATTCAAGCCTACGTCGCCGAGGGCCTTATCTGCTGCAGTCGAGCGACCTTTCAACGCAAGATGTTTTGTCAGGCGCCCGTTCATTCTTTTTCGCCACATTTTGAACGAGCTTTTTTTCATGTTGCTACGCATAAAATCAATCACTGCAGCCTCTGTTAGGCCGTACTGCAAACGAATCACCTCAAAGGGCGTCCTGTCTTCCCACGCCATTTCAATGAGGCGAGAACGCTCAGCCTCGGTGAGTTGCAACATCAGGCCCATGAGACGAGGCCTGCACCCGCGCGTAAGTTAACAATTTGATCG
>JBAXLV010000547.1:0-2169 GCA_037134635.1 Alcaligenaceae bacterium | reverse complement strand
TTTAAACGAACGAACATAGCTAAACCAAAATGAATCTCGACTTAGCTGTACAAGTAGTCTGTGTCACAGGTGGCAGTGAAGGAATCGGCCTGGCGACTGCTCAAGCCTTTGCTCAAGAAGGTGCACACGTTGTGATCTGCGGGCGTCGCCAAACCAAGTTGGACGAAGCGGTTGCTTCTCATGCTGTTGGGAATGGAGGATCGATTGAGGCCGTGCAAGCCGATATGACCAAGCTTGCTGAGATCGATAAACTAATCGCTTACCTTCAAACTCGCTTTGGGCGTCTGGATATTTTGGTCAACAACGCCGGAACCGGTATTTATAAGCCTTTTGCCAATGTCACGGATGATGAACTGCAAGATGGCATGGCCATTAACTTTTTTGCCCAGTTTCGCGTCTCTCAACGGGCCTTACCGCTACTTAAAAAATCAAGCTTTCCGTCGATTATTAATATCTCGGGCCGCACCGCTGTCCGGGGCAATTTTCCACCAGGTTCCAGCTGCACGGGCCCCGCAAAGGCCGCAGAAGTGCGATTTTCTGTTGATTTAGCAACAGAATTGGCAGAATTTGGCATCAGAGTGAACTGTGTGATCCCGGGTGTGGTCAAATCCGAAGAGCGCCTGCGCTTATGGGAAAGTCAGGCTTCGGGTGGGCAATGGCAAGGGGATACCGCAATTGCCAAACGAGACAAGCTTGAAACGGTCTCGGTGCCCAAGGGTCAGACGTGGGGCGTTCCAATCGACATCGCAAATATTGTTGTTTTTTTAGCCTCACCCAGGGCCTCTTACGTAAACGGTGCCGCACTCACAGTTGATGGCGGCCCACACACGAAATCCTACGTTTCACAGTTATACGTTGAGAAGTGATTTGCGAGGCTTGTAAAGGCCATGACACATCCATGTTTAAGGAAAGTATCAAATGAAAAAAATAATCGGTTTGGTAATCATCACGCTGAGTTCACTGGTCGTCTTGCCGGCCCAGGCCGCTGACGAGGTTGCCACGATCCCTCAGGTATCCGATGGTTGGCGCGGTTCCGTCACGCCTTATCTCTGGATGACCAACATTGGCGGCACCGTAAACTACGGCGAAACGAAACTCGCTTCGGTCGATTACAACGCTAGAGACATTCTTACCAACTTAAATATTGCGGGGATGCTGACTCTTGAAGCGCATAACGGTCGCCTAGGCGCCATGGCCGACATGGTCTACGCGAAGATTAATTATCAAAAATCCGAAGTCCTGGGCAAACCAGCGCTCAGTTCAAATACGACGGCTGAACAAGGGATCTACACGTTCGCGGCGACCTACACCGTCCATAATACAAAAGATGTTTATATCGATGGTTTAGCAGGCGTTCGAGTGATGAACGTTGTCACAAGAACTGATCTTAAAGTACCCGATGGCCCCTACGGCCCGAGCAATTCGCTCGCACGAAGCAGCACGACTCCGATTGGCGGCGTAAAGGGGCGCGTCAGACTTGGCGAGTCTGATTACTTCATTCCGTTTTATTTTGACGTGGGCGGCATGGGAGATGACACCGTGATCACCACCCAGCAAATGATTGGTTTCGGTCATGCCTATTACTGGGGTGATGCCACAATCGGGCTTAAAAACCTATATAACCGGCAAAAAACTGACGGTTTCACCACGACCCAAAGTCTTTTTGGTGTAATGGCAGGCTTGTCATTTAAGTTTTAACACGCGAACACGCCAACACTTCAAGTACCAACTCAAAGGTCACTAGCACGGGATTTTGCCCTCGTGCGAGGCGACCTTCTGAGACACCTCCCTTGTAATCCACCATCGATACATCAAGCGCAGCGCGGACTTGCCCGTCTGCCCCCACAGCAATGTCACCTTGGCGAATCAAGAGCTCGGTCACAAAGGGCTCGACTACGCGACCGTCGTCAAACACCGCGCCGACAGTGCTTCCTACGCCGCCGTGGATTCTTCCGTGTTTAATTTGATGTTCGTTGCAAAATTGTTCAAGCGCGGTGCATATATCAACATTGGGCGACACACGAATTGCATAAGCCTGCGCCGGCGTGTCCCTCGACACGGGCGGCAAAGACGTTGGCGACCCGTTGGTCGCCTGTTGATTCGGCAGAGGGACGAACAAACTAAAATTCGTTTCAACATCAGGACAAACTGTGAATACCGCGCCTTGGC
>JBAXLV010000546.1:0-2173 GCA_037134635.1 Alcaligenaceae bacterium | reverse complement strand
CCAACGACCTCCACGATGTCAACGTGGCGCTCTAACCAGCTGAGCTAACCGCCTGTAAAGATCGCCATTGTATCGGTTTTAGCGGTTCACTGTCAAAAGCCAGTTCTAAAGCCTTACAGTTGAGCGGCTCGCACAAAGGCCTGCATCTTTTGTACACACTTGACGCCGGGTCGTTCTTCAACGCCACTACTGACATCAACAGCCCACGGTGTGAGCCGTTGAATTGCAAGTTGTACATTTTGCGCGTTCAAGCCTCCGGAAACAATCAAAGGCCGAGCTTCGAAGTCTGAGTCTTGTAGCCCCCCGAGTAACCCGTAATCGAACGATTGGCCACTACCGCCGTAAGCGGGGGTATAGCTATCAAACAACCAGCCCGCGGCCTGCGAAAATGACTGACAGGTTATTGCGACCTTAGCGGCTGTATCCAAGCTTGGTGCTCCAATCCTGAAGGCTTTTAAGAAAGGCATTCCAAATGATGAACAAAAACTCGGGTCTTCGTCCCCGTGAAATTGCAGCAAACTCGGCCGCATTTTTTTGATGACCTCATTAACATCTTTGGGTTCAGGATTGACAAATAACGCAACAGTGCTCACAAACGCGGGTAAAGACGCGCACAAGTCGGCGGCATGCGTCGCGCTGACAAAGCGCTTACTCGGCGGATAAAACTCAAACCCAAGTGCATCGACGCCCAGCTGGGCACAGACGCGCACATCTTCAATGCGGGTTAATCCACAGATTTTGATACGGGTGCGTATTGAATGAGGTGTTGGCATGGTCATCGTCTGAAAAAATGTATAGAAGTGCAATCAACAAAAAACTGCGACTCTATCGCTTCACTATTCTAGTCCGAGTTCAAATAAACCCAAGCCTTCACGCCTAGCCTGAGGAAGTGTGAAGTTCGGGTACGAGACTTCGGTCAAATACAAACCGTCTGGGGCAAAGGTTGGAGAACCTTTTGTCCGGTCCTTGAGCGCGAGTAAATCAGCCATAAACTCCGTGGGTTGTCTGCCCTGTCCGATCTGCACTAAGGCACCAACGATATTGCGCACCATGTGATGTAAAAACGCATTGCCGTGCAAAGAAACAAAGATCAAATGATTTTTTTGTACAACACTCAGTTCTGTAATAGTACGGACAGGCGATTTTGCTTGGCACTGTGAAGAGCGAAAACTACTGAAATCATGTTCGCCTAACAAGCACTGCGCGGCTTGTTTGATTGCTTCAACGTCAAGCGGTTGAAACACCCAACCGGCACGACCCGCCCAAAGCGGTTGACGCACCCGGCTATTTAAAATCACGTAGGTATACGCACGTGCCGTCGCTGAAAAGCGTGCATGGAAATCGTCTTTTACATACTGAGCCCATTGCACTGAGATCGTGTCTGGCAAATGGGCATTCACACCTCTGACCCATGACTCTTCAGTACGCACGCTATCACAATCAAAGTGGACGACCTGACCCAGGGCATGCACACCTGTGTCGGTACGTCCGGCGCAGATTGTCTCAACGGGTTTAGCGGCGAAAATCGACAGCGCTTGCTCTAGGGTATCTTGAACCGTTTGCCTATGGGGTTGCTTTTGCCAGCCCTGCCATAGGCGACCGTCGTACGAGATTCCTAACGCTACGCGCGCCATACATGCAGACATTTCGAAACGGCATACTTTGCACGCGCGCTTGAACTGAAAGTCATGGAAGAAGACTGCTTCAACGCCTTAGCACTCAAGCCGTTTTTGCTGCAGGTTTGGCTTTGCCGGCAGCACCAGCGCTTAAGTTGAGATCAATATCCTTGAGCTGCTGGTCAACGTCAGCCTTAGCGGCTTCTTTGCTCGCACGTCCTTTGCTGCGACGCGCGCCTGTTCGGATTAAAAGCCAGGCGACTAGTAAACCGCCGATTGCCAGAACGCCAATCAAAATCGCCTGAACATGATTGCTGACGACCGCCCATGCCTTACTCAGCATGCCGCCAGCCCCCTCTTCAGCTGCCGCATTAGCCTTAGCAGCAGATTGATTCATCGCCTCTTTTAACTGGTCAACATTTCTGGCCCCGATGATAGGCGCTGTAATCGCAGCATGGGACTTAACCCAGCTGATGGCCAGCGTAACAGGGCTTTCCCCTAGTTCTTCTGCGTAATCGACAAAGTTTTCCGCGATCTGGTTATAGACCGGATTGCTG
>JBAXLV010000545.1:0-2175 GCA_037134635.1 Alcaligenaceae bacterium | reverse complement strand
CGACCGTCGTAATCGCCGCCCACACACTTGCCCCACACCACAAATACATCTGCAATCGGTGAATTCGAAATCCACATTTTGTTGCCGGTGAGCGTGTAGCCGTGTGCAGTTTTGACGGCACGTGTTTCCATGCCGGCGGGATCAGAACCATGGTTGGGCTCTGTCAGACCGAAGCAACCGATCCACTCGCCGCGGGCAAGCTTAGGCAAGTATTTTTGCTTTTGCTCTTCGCTACCAAATTCATTAATCGGCAGCATCACAAGTGATGATTGCACCGACATCATCGAGCGATAGCCCGAGTCAACGCGCTCGACTTCGCGTGCAATCAGCCCGTAGCTGACATAATTCAAACCAGAGCCACCATATTGAGTGGGGATCGTTGCGCCTAACAGGCCAAGCTCACCCATCTCAGGAAAAATCTCAACGTCAGTTTTTTCGTTACGAAACGCATTGACGACCCGAGGTAAAAGTTTGTCTTGGCAGTACGAACGCGCGGCGTCACGCACCATGCGCTCTTCGTCAGTGAGCTGGCTGTCCAGCAAGAGGGGATCTTCCCAGTTAAATGAGGCTTCAGCGGCCATGTCGTGCTCCTAAGGTCATAAATTGAACGATACCAAGGCTCGGTCGATGCAGTGCGCAATACCCACACGCCAGTGTGAGGTGCACATTATTTCTTGAGTGCAGCGGCTCGCAGTTTTGAAATCGTCGTGGTTGGTGTAATTGTCTCAGGGTCAATCAGGCAATGAATAATTGCGGGTTGACCGCTTGCCACGGCACGTTCGTACGCGGGGCCAAACTGTTCGGTGGTTTCGACACGTTCGCCGTGGCCACCAAAGGCACGAGCATAGGCTGCGAAATCAGGGTTTTGCAGTTTGGTGGCAGAGACGCGTCCAGGGTAGTTTTTTTCTTGGTGCATCCGAATCGTGCCGTACATACCGTTATCGATGATCAACACAATAATCGGCAAGTTGTATTGCACTGCCGTCGCAAACTCTTGACCGTGCATCATGAAGCAGCCGTCGCCTGCAAAACAGACCACGGTCTTTTTAGGCCAAAGGCGTTTGGCACCGACGGCGGCGGGCAAGCCATACCCCATCGAGCCTGAGGTCGGTGCGACTTGGGTCGCAAACTGCGTAAACCGGTGAAAGCGATGCAGCCAGGTCGCAAAGTTACCTGCGCCGTTCGCCATAATCGCGTCGGCGGGTAAATTTGCCTCAAGATATTGCATGACGCCACCCATCTGAAGGGTGCCAGGCGTTTGAATTGGGGCGGGGTCGCTCCAGGCAAGATAGCTTTGATGCATAGTGGCGGTGCCAGCTGCCCAGGGTTGCGCAGCTGGGGTGGCAACTGTGGCTAATTCAGACGTAAACGAAATCGGTGAGGCGTTAATTGCTAGGGCTGCGCGGTAGACGCGGCCGAGTTCGCCGCTATCTGGGTGAACGTGCACCAGCGTTTGTTTGGGCACAGGGATCTCAAACAGCGTGTAGGCTTGGCTTGGCATTTCTGACATGCGCCCGCCAACCAACAGCACCAAATCTGCCTCAGCAACACGTTTAAGCAGGGCTGGATTCAAACCAATACCCACGTCGCCAATAAAGCAGGGGTGTGTGGCCGGGAAAAGCATCTGACGTCTGAAGGACACCGCAACGGGTAGATTGCAGCGTTCGGCGAAGGCCACAAATTCATTGACAGCTTGCGCATTCCAGCGAGTTCCGCCCAAAATTGCAACAGGGGCGTTAGCCTTGGCCAGGCGCGCGGCCAGATCTGTCATTTGCCTTTTTGTTGGCGCCGAATCGATCGCCTCGTAGTGGGGAGCATCTGGAGCAGTGGCAAGTTCGACCAACATATCCTCGGGCAGGGCAATCACGACCGGCCCTGGACGCCCCGAGGTGGCAACGTGAAAGGCGCGAGAGAGAATTTCGGGGATTCGCGCTGGGTCATCAATCTCGGTTGCCCACTTGGCGGCCGTACCAAAGACTGCGCGGTAATCCATCTCTTGAAAGGCTTCGCGCTCGCGCATACCGCGTTCGATCTGACCGACAAAGACAATCAGTGGAGTTGAATCTTGCTTGGCAATGTGAATGCCCGCTAACGCGTTTGAAGCGCCCGGGCCACGCGTCACCATACAAATACCGGGCTCGCCAGTTAATTGGCCTTGAGCGGCCGCCATCATGG
>JBAXLV010000544.1:0-2175 GCA_037134635.1 Alcaligenaceae bacterium | reverse complement strand
AGCCACATTGCGTCGTGATCACTTTCAGGCACTCGGCGTTCTGCACAACAGTGCTCACTTGTACGCCGCCAACAAACGTCACGCCCGCGCGCTCAAGCGCCATACGCAAACGGGTCGAAGCCTGCTCTGGCAGCATAGTTGCCAAGGGTGTGTGTTGCACATCAAGCAAAGTCACCTGATGTCCGGCAGTGATGAAATCATCGGCAAGTTCGCAACCCACCATGCCAGCACCGATCAGCACCACCCGCTTGGGCGACTGGGTAAGATGCTGCCTGAGCCTGACCCATGACTCAAAATCGTTGATCCGCCAGCATAAATGTGCGGGCAAGGCGGCAGGCAATGCAGGTTGAGCACCTTGTGCCAAGATTAGGGCGGTGTAAGACAAATTGCCACGCGTCGTTCGCAATTGATGCAAGGCAGGTGATAAGCCTACAGCAAAGGTTTCTGCCATCAAGCGCACGCCCAAACGCTCAGCACTTGAAAGACCCGTTTCACGCACCAGCGACTCACGCGTTGAGCGGCGACGCAGCGCAATCGACAGTTCGGGCTTCAGGTAGCGATCGCCAATGCAAGCTGTCACGATTGTGATGGGCACCTGGGGATCCTGTGCACGCACCGCTTCGGCTGCAGCCCAGCCAGCTTGGCCCGCCCCGACAATCACCACACCGGCGCCACGCTTGAGCGCTGGCTGAGTACGTGCAATAGCAGGCGCAATCTCGGGCACGTCGTAGGGTTCAAAGTCAGACTTGACTACACCGCATAAGGGGCAGACCCAATCTTCAGGGATCTCAGAAAACCGTGTCCCAGGTGCGATGCCACTATCCGGGTCACCGAGCTTTTCGTCGTAAATCAGTCCGCAGGCACGACAAATAAACTGCTTCCAGGCCTGGGCTTGGGTCATGCAGGCATGACCGGCTTGGATAAACGCGCCATTTCCCAACGCAAATGTTTAATCGCCGGTGTGACGATCGCTACAAAGTGCGCTTCGCGAATTCGGCGTTGCGGTGCGGTATTCATCATGTAGCCGCGGGCACCTTGATGTAGCAGCGCTGATTGCGAGGCACGCAAGACCAACTCAGCACTTTGAGCCCGCGCATCCAGCACGCTAATCACGTAATCGGTACTGCCATCATAAGGCGTGCGTGCGAGCGTCTGGATACGCGCACTCAAATCATCGAGTTCAGCTTGCAATTCATCGGGCCGATCATTTAAAAACTTATTCACATGCCCAAGCAAGGGCTCAACCTCAAGCATCGACTCAATACTACCTTGCGTCACGCCAAGCGCCCAACCCGTTTGCAGCAAAACAAAGGCCGCACGCACGCGCGCGATGAACGGTTTGGCCGGATCAGCAATCAGCGCATCTTCGCTGACAAAATAATCTTCTAAACGAATGCCCCAGGTACTCGTGCCTTCCATGCCTGAAAACTCAGGACACTGCCTCAGGACGACATCATCGGTACAACGCAACAAAAACATAATTTCGTGCGAAGCACTGCCATCATCCAGATAGACACCCGCAATCGCACCGCAGTATTGGCCACGACCAATATGGCTGACCCACGGCAACGCACCACTCACACGATAACCACCCGGCACACGCTTCGCACGCAACAGCATTTTTTCAATACCGGCAAAGGTCTTCATGGGGTTTGATAAAGCTGTGCCACCCAAGGTATTGGCACAGGCATGTTCATCTAGCAAAGCACCCATTAGCGCCGGATTGCCAGATTGTTCCATGTACAAACCACAGACGTCGTGACACCAGGTTAAGAAACCCGTCGAGCCGCAATGTTGCGCAATCTCGCGCATCGCGTTGATCGCCAGACCAACCTGCTGACCATTACGATCCAAATGTGCCCCAAACGCGCCAGCCTGCCCCAACGAGCGCATGATATCGGCCGGATAGAAACCTTCGTGATCGATCTTGTAAGCCGCTTGGGCTAACACACCACTTGATAGCTGTTTAACGCTCGCCAACAATGTTTGCGAATCAGTTGCCAATACAACGGGAGCGACGTCTGTGGGATTCATATAACAAATTCAACATTAAGTTTTTGACAAATTCAAAGCGGAGCAGACGCGGTTCAAGCCAGCCCAATCTCGAACCCAATCGGATTGCGCATTGAGTTCGCAACGGGCGAATACATATTGGCGTGACGCACAATTTCATCA
>JBAXLV010000543.1:0-2176 GCA_037134635.1 Alcaligenaceae bacterium | reverse complement strand
TCATTAAGCCTAACAGCGTTAACACCAAAGAGCCCGCGAGGCTAAAGCCAGAGTACGTCAGCGCCATCCCAAACCGCCCCTCTTCGAGAAAGGCAACGGTCTCAGCTGAAAAGGTTGAAAACGTCGTCAAACCGCCTAAAAAACCCGTGACCAACAAGAGGCGCCAAAATGGTGGCCACTCAGGGTGCGCCGCGACCACACCAATAACCAGGCCAATCAGATAACCGCCAATCATATTGGCTGAAAATGTTCCCCAAGGTAGCGCATCCGAGTGGCGATTGAGCCAGAGGCTTAATAACCAGCGCAACCAAGCGCCAAGCGTTGCACCCACCGCGATCGCAACAAAATGAAGCGGCGTGAGTACGTTCATGTTTAAAGGCTCGCGTGCTCAGTGATATAAGCTCTGACACTTGCCACATCGCAAGGCAATATGGTGACTTTTTGCGGTAAAGACTCGAGATTTTCAAGGCCTGGTGGTAACGGTGCCGGATAGCCGAGCGCCTCTTGAATCACCTCTGAAAACTTAGCGGGCAAGGCCGTTTCGAGTACTAGCATCGGCACCCCTTCTTCTACAAAGGGTGCTGCAACCTTTACGCCATCTGCAGTGTGCGGATCAATCAGCAAGCCCGTGCGCGTCATGACTTGCCGAATCGTCGCTAGGCGATCTTGATGCGTGCTAGTGCCTGACACAAAACCATAACGCTCGGTAAACTCCGGCAGATACGCCGACAAATCAAAATAGCCGTTCGCCGACAACGCGCGCCACAACTGTGCAACTCGGGCTGGGTCGCGCGAGACCAGCTCAAATACAAAGCGCTCAAAATTTGAGGCACGTGAAATATCCATCGAAGGGCTCGAGGTCAAAAAGGTCTGTGCTGCCGATCGCGGACGATAGATTCCAGTACGAAAAAACTCATCGAGTACATTGTTTTCATTTGTGGCCAATACGAGGCGCCGAATCGGCACACCCATGCTGCGCGCAATGTGCCCCGCCAAGATATTGCCAAAGTTGCCTGAGGGCACTGAAAAAGAGACCTGTTGCCCAGGGCCAGACGTTGCGCGTAGCCAGCCGTAAACGTAATACACGACCTGTGCAGCGATGCGCCCCCAATTGATTGAATTGACTGCGCCTAAATGATATTTATTTTTAAATTCTAAATCACCCGCCAAGGCTTTCACCACATCTTGCGCTTCGTCAAAGACCCCTTTTACCGCTAAGTTGTGGATATTGGCGTCTTGCAGAGAATACATTTGCGCGCGCTGAAAAGCGCTCATGCGCCCATAAGGCGACAACATGAACACAGCCAACGCCTCTTTGCCACGCATCGCGTACTCGGCAGCAGAGCCGGTATCGCCAGAGGTTGCGCCCAGAATATTGAGCGTGGCACCACGTGCGCGCAAGACGAAAGGAAACACTTGGCCCAAGAACTGCATCGCCATGTCTTTAAACGCCAATGTCGGACCTTCAGACACACCCAAGAGCGACAGACCATCGTAGAGCGGTTGAAACGACACAATGTCTTTACTTTGAAACGCTTCAGCCCGATACGCCTCTCGGGTAAAGGCTTGAAGTTGACGCGCGTCGATGTCGGTAATGAATAAGCCCAGCACTTCAGCAGCGAGTGCGTGATACGGCAAAACCCGCCAGGACTCGAGCTGAGCGGGTGAAACCTGCGGAATAGACTCAGGCATGGCCAAGCCCCCATCGGGTGCAAGACCTTCCAGCAAGATATCCGAGAAACCCTGCGCTTGCATCCCTCCGCGGGTTGAGATGTACTTCATGCCAAACTTTCCATCCGCAGACGCGTCACGCTTGAACGCACGAAGGGTAAAGTTTCAATGCGCGCAATCGCAGCATTGACATTGCGCTCGAGAGACTCGTGCGTCAAGAAAATTAATTCAGCGCTCTCAGCTTGTTCAGAAGGCTGCTGAATCATTGAACCGATCGAAATTTTTGCATCGGCCAGCACACGCGCCAAGTCAGCAAGTACGCCAGGCTGATCGGCAACCGTGAGGCGCAAATAATAAGAAGTGACCACATCCTCAATCGATAAGATCGGTGTGTCGGACATAGCATCGGGCTGAAAGGCTAAATGCGGCACGCGATGTTCAGGATCTGCTGTGTGCAGTCGCGTCACATCGACTAAATCTGCAACAACTGCGGAGGCGGTTGGCT
>JBAXLV010000542.1:0-2177 GCA_037134635.1 Alcaligenaceae bacterium | reverse complement strand
CCTGGTCAGGCACTGGTCTATGGCCAAAGCGTGACGGATGGTTGCATTGACTGGCAGAGTTCAGTAGGTGTTCTAGAGCGTTTAGCCGAGTCAGTTAAAGGGCGTCGTCTCAGCTTGCTGACCTCTGGAAAATAATCTTTTAAAGCTAGCTTGTGATGAGACCTCACGTATGAACGCTCCACATACCGCCCAAACCTTGCGTCGTCCTTTACCCGCTGAAATGATTGCGGCGCTTAAAGATCAGTTCGCTGATCGCTTTTCAATGGCCAATGCGGTACGTGAGCATCATGGCAAAGACGAATCGCCGTTTCCGACGATGTTGCCTGATGCGGTGGTGTTTGCTGAAAACACCGATGAAGTCGTTGCGGTAGTGAAGCTTTGTAGCCAGTACAAGATTCCGTTAATTCCTTTTGGTGTCGGATCTTCTCTTGAGGGGCATATTCTTGCGATTCAGGGGGGCATTAGCCTTGACTTGACCGCGATGAATAAGATTGTGTCGATCAATGCTGACGATCAAACAGTCACGGTTCAGCCCGGCGTGACACGAAAGCAATTAAACGAGCAAATTCGTGACACAGGCTTATTCTTTCCGATTGATCCGGGTGCGGATGCCTCGATAGGCGGGATGTCTGCGACACGCGCCTCGGGCACCAACGCTGTGCGCTACGGTACGATGCGAGAAAACGTTGTGTCATTGACTGTCGTCACCGCAGATGCAAAAGTGATTCGCACCGCGCGCCGCGCGCGCAAGTCTTCAGCCGGTTACGACTTAACGCGCATTTTTGTTGGCAGCGAAGGCACCTTAGGCGTCATCACCGAGATCACGGTCAAGATTTATCCACAACCTGAGGCTGTTTCGGCTGCGGTCTGTAATTTTTCAACGGTGCACCAGGCGGTTCAGTGCGTGATTCAAACGATTCAGATGGGCATCCCGATTGCGCGTGTTGAGCTGATGGATGCCGCAGCCGTAATGGCGGGCAATCGCTACAGTAAACTGACGTTGCGCGAGACCCCTTTGTTGTTGTTTGAATTTCATGGCTCAGAGGCCAGCGTCAAAGAGCAGGCGCAAACGGTACAAGAGCTTGCCAAAGATTGTGGTGGCATGGATTTTGAATGGGCCGAACATCCCGAAGACCGCAATCGGCTGTGGACCGCGCGTCACAACGCCTATTTTGCTGGCTTGCAGTTGCGCCCAGGCTGTAGGTCCAACACAACCGATGTCTGCGTGCCGCTGTCGCGTTTGGCTGAAAGCATTGATCTCGCGACACAAGAATTAGCCAAAGCAACTTTCCCGAGTACGATCGTGGGTCACGTAGGCGATGGTAACTTTCATGTTCTGATGCTGCTTGATCCAAATAGTCAGGCTGAGTGGGATGAGTCTGAGCGCATTAATCATGCGTTGGTCACTCAGGCCATCCAGGCAGATGGAACCTGCACAGGAGAGCATGGCATTGGCTTGCACAAAATGCAGTTTATGGCCGATGAGCATGGCGAAGATGCCTTGGATCTGATGCGAGCCTTAAAAACCGCCTTTGATCCGCATAACATCATGAATCCCGGCAAAATGATTGAACCCAAAAATTATCGACTCTCTGGCGTCTAAAGATGAATGCCGTTTCAGAACCCGCAATCTTGAAGGCCGCAGGGCCCGAGCCGGCTCTAGTCGTTGAGGCCTTACTCGAAGTGCTGCCAGCACACTGTGTGCTGAGTCGCCGCGAAGATACCCGTCCCTATGAATGTGACGGCTTATCGTTGTATCGCTCAGTGCCGATGGTGGTGGTATTGCCCGAAACCGAAGCACAAGTGCAGGCGGTACTAATTGTATGTAAACGGTTAAGTGTTCCGGTTGTGGCGCGCGGTGCGGGCACAGGCTTGTCGGGTGGTGCCATGCCACACGCGCAAGGTGTGTTGCTTGGAATGGCAAAATTCAATCGTATTAAACATATCGATCGTGAGGCGGCGATCGCCGTGGTTGAGCCCGGTGTGCGCAATTTGGCCGTCTCTGAGGCGGTGAGCCCCTTTGGTTTGTATTACGCCCCCGATCCTTCAAGTCAGATTGCCTGCTCAATCGGCGGTAATGTGGCCGAAAACTCAGGCGGCGTGCATTGTTTGAAGTACGGTTTGACGGTGCACAACGTCTTGAAAGTGCGCATGGTCAGTATGGATGGTGAGGTCAT
>JBAXLV010000541.1:0-2178 GCA_037134635.1 Alcaligenaceae bacterium | reverse complement strand
AAGCATCAGATTCAGCCAGGCAGGCGCGAAAGGCCTGTTCACCAAACTCCCGGATATAACTATCAGGATCGTGCTCGGCAGGTAAAAATAAGAACCGGATAGAGATATCATCGCGCAATAGAGGCAAACAAGACTGTAAGGCCCGCCACGCAGCGCGGCGCCCTGCTCCGTCGCCGTCAAAGCTAAAGATCACCTTGTCGCTTGAGCGCAGCAGCTTTTGAATGTGGGTAGGTGTAGTCGCGGTGCCCAGGGTTGCGACCGCGTTGCGCACACCTAACTGCGCCAACCCGACCACATCCATATAACCCTCAACCACGATTACGCAACCTTCAGCGCGAATCGCGGTACGGGCCTCAAACAAGCCATACAGCTCGTTACCCTTTGAAAACACAGGGGTTTCTGGTGAATTCAGGTATTTAGGCTCGCCTTTACCAATGATGCGGCCACCAAAACCTACAATTTCGCCTTTAATGTTTCGAATCGGAAACATCACCCGTTCACGAAACCGGTCGTACCGTCGCCCGTCTTCAGACTCGATCACCAAACCGGCTTCTACCAGCATCGCATCGTCATAACGGGTAAACACCTTGGCCAAGCCCTGGCGATCGTTACCGGCCCAGCCCAGGCCAAACTCTTTGGCGATTTCGCCCGTTAAACCACGCTGTTTTAAATACCGAATCGCAGCAGGAGTTTCGCGCAGTTGCGCCAGGTAATGGGTTTGTGCCAGTTCTAGCACCTTGGTGTGCTGCGAAACCTCTTCTTTGCGCCGAGCAGTGGCCGCCTTTTGGCCAGGCGAGCGATTTTCTTCCGGAACGGTCATCCCAACCGCACTGGCCAGAGTTCGGACGGCCTCGGGGAAGCTGGCGCCCGTGTGTTCAATTAAAAAGGTGATTGCACTGCCATGCGCGCCGCAGCCAAAGCAGTGATAAAACTGTTTGGTTGGACTAACGGTAAACGAGGGAGATTTTTCGTTATGAAAGGGACACAACCCAAGTAGGTTGATGCCGCCTTTTTTTAACTGTACGTAGCGCCCAACAACATCCGCCACGTCAACACGGGCGAGAAGATCCTGGATAAATGAATCTGGGATCAACGCTTAGGCCGTACGTAAGCAGCGCATCAGACGATGCGCCACGAATTAAAACATGCGCGGAGGCAATTGCTGGCTACGAATGCGCTTGTAATGGCGCTTAACAGCAGCAGCCTGCTTGCGCTTACGCTCAGCAGTGGGTTTTTCATAGAATTCGCGGGCGCGCAGCTCGGTCAAGAGACCGGTTTTTTCAATTGTGCGTTTGAAGCGACGCAAAGCGGCTTCAAAGGGCTCGTTTTCTTTCAGACGAACGATAGGCATAGGGTGCGAGACGTAAAAAATGAGTTAAACAGCGAATAAATCTAGCTAAACAAGCTGTGGCAAGCGTTAAAACCAGCCAAAGCCCCAGCAGAACAGCCTTCGATCATAGCACAATTACGCTATTTTTGGTGCTTTAGGTGCCACTTTTCTGTCAGTTTGGCGATACCTAGTGTGTCGTAGGCCTCAAAGGGCTGATGGATCCACGGATTGGCATCAAGCGTTGAAACCGCAAAGTCGGGGCAAAATGCCGAGCCAGCCTTGTGCCACAAAACGGCCGTTTGAATCTCAGTAATCTCGGGGTAGGCCTGCCGCAAATACGGCAACACTACGGCAAAGGTTGCGCCCGAATCCACCAAGTCATCTACCAGCAAAACCTTGCCTGACAGCGCACCGCCGGTTGAGGTAAGCGAGGGTGCAATGTTCAGCGCACCCCGCTCGGTACCCGCCCCCGCCCGATAACTGCTAGTGGCCAAAATAGCCAAAGGCACATCAAAGACGCGGGATAAAACGTCGCCGATGCGCAAACCACCTCGGGCCAAACAGATGAGGTGATCAAATTTAAAGTCGGCTTGCCCGAGCAACACAGCCAGTTGCTCGATGAGATCGTGATATTGCTCCCAACTGACCCAAAGATCGCGCGCCTTCGTTTGGGCCATGCTGCTGAGCTTACGACTTAAAGGGGTGGCGAATCAAAATCGTTTCGTTACGATCGGGGCCTGTTGAGACCATATCGATCGGCACGCCACAGACTTCGGCCATGCGATTCAGATAACGTTGCGCATTCAGTGGCAGGCGTGCCAGTTCTGTTACGCCCACGGTGCTTTCTG
>JBAXLV010000540.1:0-2178 GCA_037134635.1 Alcaligenaceae bacterium | reverse complement strand
CCACAGTTTTTTATTCCGATCATTACTTTATTACGTAATTCGGCCCTGAACTCGCTGAAGTACAAGTCAGAGCTTGCGCTCATCAAAGAGCAAAACATTGACATTACAAACTTCGAAAACGAGCTCGCAAGTTTTAAACTCGGATTCTCTAGAAATGCCGATCTTGCCTCAAAGCACTTTGAAACAGCAATCGAAGAGATCGACAAGTCAATCGTTCACCTACAAAAAACGCGCGATGCATTGACTGGCACAAATCGAAACTTACGTCTGGCCAACGATAAGGCCCAAGACGTGACGATCAAGAAGTTAACAAAAGGTAACCAGACGATGCAGCAGAGGTTTGCTGATTTGCCGAAGGGGGAGGAGACGAGTTAGTGACGTTTCCTTAATCGCTCACTACGATTCCTCCCAATCACCAAGGGCGGTCATGTCGATTTTATCTTTGGGGCAGATGGGCGGCCCGTAATGGATAAATGCTTTAAGCATCGGTACAGTGAATCCACAGGTGAGGCATTTTGCGCGTGGGCGAGGGCGATAGTCAATGACTCTTCTGGGTACGTTCAGTTTTGCGTGGGGGTAGGTGCCAAGGCTAGTCGCTATTTGCTCAAGTTTGACCTTCAGCTCTGGCCCAGCACCGGCGCTTCGCATCGGGCCTTTCATGCCAAGCTTAAGCGCCATCTTCTTAAATATTGGGCCGTGCTTGTTCTGGCAGTCATCCACAGCATGCACCAGCTCGTGCATCAGGGTGTCCAGCACCTCAACGCTATCACTTAGCCCCGGCGAAATAAAGATTTGATTCACCTTGTCGGCCGAGGCCTTGGTGCTCCAGCACTGGCCGATATGCCCTCGCTTAACGTCGGTGCTGGCAAAGCCGCAGGATACATGGCACTTGGGTACGGCGTAGCCGTATTCTTTAAATAGAGGTGTTAGCGCCAGGATGGCTTCTTGAAGCCACTGCTCGCGCGTGGCGGTTTTGGATTTTGGCATGGGTGTGGAGGTGAGTTGGGTGAGCGGGGGTGGGTAGATTTTTTGAGTCTACCTAGCTCGGTGGCTCAGGGGGTGAGCCTGGTGATAACTTCTCAAGCCTGAAAGATGCAATCAACCCTTCAACAGGTTGATTGTGTTCTTAAATCATTTGCCAGCAAACATGAAGGCAAAAGTTGATAGTGCCGTTGAAATCGTGACCATTGCAATCATCGCTTTCATAACTAAAGTGGCGACGGTTTTTTCGATTTTGCCCATTTCGCCGCGAAGGGTGCCGATTTCGCCACGAAGACTGCCCATATCTTTATGAACATTTCCTATTTCCCGATAAATTCCACTAATCTCTTGATGCACTGCTGTAATTTCTGTACGTATGGTCTTTTCAAGTTTTAGTTCTAACTTGACCAAATCTTCTTTGGTAGCGAGGGTTGGGATGATGGCTTCAAGCCTTGCGACGCGTGCTTCCATGAGTGGCCTTTTGAAGTGAGATTAGGCCTCGTAGTCTACCGATTTATTTTTTAAAAAGTGCTGCAGCGATAGACACATTTGTCACCAAATGTTTTCTCATGAAAATGTGCTTTATGACTCAGACTCTTCTTTCAACTCAACTCCGCTTTTGCCCAACACCTTCGCTTGCCTAATCAACCAAGCAAGCTTTTGTGCTGCGTCGACATAATTCAAACCTTCAAGTCGTATATTTGAGATGCAATTGCGTTCAACATCTGTTCGGCCAACCTTTGGGTGCCATGTTAGATACGCACTCATACTGTCAGGGGCAGATAGGCCAGGTCGTTCGCCGATCAACACAACGACCAACTCAGCGCCCAGAATCTCACCAATCTCGTCCCCAAGTGCAACCCGAGCTTGGGTCGCAAGCACAACGGCAGCCTCTTGCACCTGTGGCAGCTCTAGACGCAAAGCCTCAAGCAACGCTAGGGCGTGCCCTTGAATCGCTTGCGCTGAAAGCCCATCTGCGATCACAAAGGCCAGGTTGGGTAATGGTTGCTTGGTGTCGTTGCTTAAGTTCGTTAATGTTTGCGCACTATCAACTGAGAGTCGACGCCCGAGGTCGGGACGCAGCAAAAACGTGTGCCTATCCACGGCTTGACTTGCCACAGTGATCGGTGCGAATCCTCTGCTAGCGAGTCCCTTTGACAAAGGCTCTATCTCAAGCGCTGTATGAACGGCGTCACG
>JBAXLV010000539.1:0-2188 GCA_037134635.1 Alcaligenaceae bacterium | reverse complement strand
AAGCGAGAGGCGATTTTCATGAGTGCATTATGCCTGTGTCAGACGGCACTTGCTCTAGCGTGCAGACGGAGTTAAAACAGTATTACCGCTTGGCTAGGCGTGCCAGCTGGACACACTGATTGACCCGTGAATGACCGAGTCACTTCAAAAGAGAGATTGACGGCCCATGCACGGACCACACTACTCACAAGGAGTCGAGATATATGAATGCCCCATTTTCAGACGAGCAGTTGCAGGCGCTCAACGCAGTCAAATTAGACGATAAATACGACCTTGCAGCAGGCCGAGCCTGGCTGAGCGGTATTCACGCGCTGGTGCGTTTGCCGATGAATCAACGGGTACGCGACCAGCGCGATGGCTTGAATACGGCTGGATTTATTTCTGGCTATCGAGGCTCGCCGCTAGGTGGGTTAGATCAAAATCTATGGAAGGCAGCCGTCCATCTGAAAGAGCATCATGTGGTGTTTCAGCCGGGTGTGAATGAGGATTTGGCTGCAACTTCGATTTGGGGTTCGCAGCAAGTCAATATGTTTGAAGGCGCCAAGTACGACGGTGTTTTTGGCCTGTGGTACGGCAAAGGTCCTGGAGTTGATCGGTGCGGCGATGTCTTTAAACATGCCAACGCAGCAGGTACCGCTCCGCTTGGAGGTGTATTGGTCGTCGCGGGGGATGATCACTCGGCAAAATCTTCGACCTTGCCCCATCAAAGCGATCATATTTTGAAAGCCTGCGGGATCCCTGTCTTGTTTCCGTCAAGCGTACAAGAGATTCTCGATTACGGTGTGCTGGGCTGGGCGATGAGTCGCTATGCGGGCTTATGGGTTGGCATGAAATGTATCACCGACATTGTTGAGGTGTCGGCGTCGGTCGATGTAGATCCCGATCGCGTCAAGGTCAATGTGCCAACAGATTTTGTGTTGCCTGAAGGTGGTTTGAATATACGCTTGGGCGATACGCCCTTAGCGCAAGAGGCACGGTTACTGGATCAGAAGCTATATGCCGCGCTGGCGTTTGCTCGGGCGAACGGGTTGAATCGTCAGCTGTGGGCTGTGCCGGATCAACAGGCACGCTTTGGCATTATTACTTCGGGTAAGGCGTATTTGGATACGACGCAGGCGTTACTTGACTTGGGCTTAACGACTGAAGTGTGTCAACAAATTGGGTTGCGCCTTTTTAAAGTGGGGATGGTTTGGCCGCTCGAGTCAACGGGTTTGCAGAGTTTTGCAGAAAATCTTGATGAGATTCTTGTCGTTGAAGAAAAGCGTCAAATGCTGGAGTATCAAGTTAAAGAAGAGTTGTTTAGCTGGATTGGCCGCGGTAAAAAAATTCCACGCGTCGTGGGTAAATTTGATGACAAAGACGGGGGCGAGTGGGCCGTGCCACAAAGCCCATGGTTATTGCCTGCGCATTATGAGTTTTCACCTGCGATGGTTGCGCGAGCGATTGCCACGCGGTTATTGCGTCTTGAGTTGCCCGCCGCCGTGCGTGTTGGGATCGAAGCACGGATTGCGTTTATCGAAGCGCGTCAGCTTGAATTGGCGCGACCCCGCGTGGTAGCCGAGCGCAAACCTTGGTTTTGTTCGGGCTGTCCGCACAACACGTCGACACGGGTGCCAGAAGGTTCGCGCGCGATGGCTGGAATTGGTTGTCACTATATGGCGCTATGGATGGATCGTAACACTCACGTGTTTACGCAAATGGGTGGAGAAGGTGCGCCGTGGATTGGGCAAGCGCCGTTCACGACTGAGAACCATGTCTTTGTCAATTTAGGTGACGGTACTTATTTTCATTCTGGCCTGTTGGCGATTCGTGCTGCCGTCACGGCCAAGGTCAACATCACTTACAAAATTTTATTTAATGATGCCGTCGCCATGACGGGCGGTCAGCCTGTTGATGGACAAATAACGGTGCCGATGATGGCCGCTCAAGTGTTGGCTGAGGGCGTGCAGCGACTGATTATTGTGACCGATGAGCCTGAAAAATATGCGCAAATCGAGGGGTTGCCAGCAGGCGTGCCGGTGGTGCATCGCGATGAGCTTGATCGTGTTCAAAAAGAGCTTCGTGAATGGCCTGGAGCGTCAGCGCTGATCTACGACCAAACCTGTGCGACTGAAAAACGGCGTCGTCGTCGCTGCGCAGGTCGCCCCACGCCTTCACAGCCTTTTCCCAGAGCGGCTCGCGCGGGGCG
>JBAXLV010000538.1:0-2189 GCA_037134635.1 Alcaligenaceae bacterium | reverse complement strand
TAAGGCCACCCCCAAATTACCGGCTAAGCCATTCACCCCAATCGCCAGGCCAGGGTTCTCTGACTTTTGAACCAACATAGGAATCCCCACCGGATGGTAGATTGAGGCAAAGGCACCCACGAGCGTCAGTGCCGCGGCCATTTGCCAGGCATTTTGCGTCAACGCAGTCAGCAGAGTCGCAAACCCCATTCCGACAAAAAAGACAATCATCATGCGACGCCGTCCCCACAGATCGCCTAAGCGACCAGACGGAATAGACCCCAAACCGAACAAGATGAAGGCCCCCACACCGTAGGGCATGAGATCCTCCCAACTTTGAAAACCAAAGTCGCTCGCAATCACACCCACCGACGCGGCAAAAATCAACAAAAACATGTGATCAAGCCCGTGGCCCACGTTTAGCAGCAGTCGAACAGAAAGCGAGTGATCTTGATTATTCATAGCGGCGTCACCTTATTTAAATGATCTGGCCAGCGGTGCCGATTAAGCTCGGCCAATAATGGATGCCGTGAGCATAAGCTCTTCGAGTAACGCCAACGAGACAGCACCCGATACCGAATACGGATCAAGCTCGGGTTTTTCAGAGTATTTCAAAACAATTGAAGTATTGAGTTTGGCCAAATTCACTTGGCCCATGGTCCAGCCGCCAAAACGACGCTCTGTGATCTCTTGATAGTCGAGCAGCATCACGTCTTTATGGCGCTGATCGCGCACGATGTATCCGTACAAGGCATTGACCTGCGCACGTCCGCCTTCGACCGCTTGCAAGTAAAGTCCACCTCCGTAACAAAGTATGCCGGTGATGCCGTTGGCGAGGTTGTGCTTACGCGCGGAATCTAGGATCGATTGGGTCGCTGTGGGCAATTCAGGCTCAACCGCGCGGCTCACGTATAGCAGGCGTACTAACATAATTAATCCTCTCGACGAATCAGAGACAAAAACTCACGACGCAAGTTTGCGTCTTTTAAAAAAGCACCACGCATCACTGAGTTAATCATGCGGCTATCTGGATCTTTAACCCCGCGCCACGACATGCAGTAATGGGTTGCATTCATCACCACCGCCAAACCGTCAGGTTGCGTTTTTTCTTGGATCAGATCCGCCAGTTGCACGACCGCCTCTTCTTGAATCTGGGGGCGACTCATAATCCAGTCGGCCAAACGAACATACTTTGATAGGCCAATCACATTTGTGTGCTCATTGGGCATGACACCAATCCAAACCTTACCCATCACTGGACAAAAATGATGGCTGCATGCACTACGAACGGTGATCGGTCCAACGATCATCAACTCGTTCAGGTGCTCGACATTTGGAAACTCGGTGATCTTGGGCTGCAAGGCATAGCGCCCGCCAAACACTTCATGTAAATACATTTTGGCAACGCGCCGAGCCGTGTCGTTTGTATTGTGATCCGCTTCAGTATCAATGACCAGGCTTTCAAGCACGCCCTTCATTTTGGTTTCGACCTCGTCGAGCAACAGGGCTAGCTCACCTGGTTCGATAAAGTCGGCAATATTGTCGTTAGCATGAAAGCGCTTGCGCGACTCTTTCAGTCGATTACGAATCACCACCGAGATAGGGGTACCTTTGTCTTGCTGTGAGGCGCTCATGCTCTTTAACTCTTAGTCTCAAGATTAAGTTCTTATCTTACCGCTTTGCCTGCAACCGTATCGCAATAACCATAAGTCAGTCTACTCTACACGAGGCTGGGTTTGAGTATGATGGTGCCAGGACTCTCAGGAGATGATGGTGACTCAATCTGTTTTTGGTATGCGCGGCATTGCCGTCGCCCCGCATTCGCTTGCAGCCGAATCGGCTATTTCAGTGCTACGCGAGGGTGGAAACGCCCTTGAAGCCATGATTGCCTCTGCCGCGACGATCGCGGTGGTCTACCCCCACATGAATTCGATTGGTGGAGATGGCTTTTGGGTGATCAACGGCCCCAACAATCAACCCGGAGGGATCGACGCAAGCGGACGTAGCGCACAGGCCGCCTCGCGCGACTGGTACGCTGCACGTGGCCTCACTCAAAACATCCCGTTTCGCGGCGGCGTCGCCGCCTTGACCGTTGCGGGTACCATCTCTGGTTGGGGTGCCGCTCAACAACTCTCCAAACGACATTTAAACGGCAAGCTGCCGCTCTCACGCCTGTTAGCAGATGCTATTTATTTTGCCAAGCAGGGCAT
>JBAXLV010000537.1:0-2189 GCA_037134635.1 Alcaligenaceae bacterium | reverse complement strand
CCTGGTGATGGACGAGTGCAACCGAAACGGCGCCCGCGTTCCGACCATTGCCTTGATTGATCAGTTTTATGCCGACGTTCAGAAGATGGGCGGCGGCCGTTGGGATACTTCTAGCTTGATTAAGCGCCTGCGTTAAAAAAGGCCGCAGTCATCAGCCAGGGTGAGCAGTGCAGCGATGCACTGCTTTTTTTTGCCTACGCCGTACGCTGCGAACCTTGTTCAGTTGGGGGTTGAACCAAGTCTGGCTCAATCGCTTCTTGAGTGCGTTTGAAAATCAGTGAAGACAATTCGTTCAGCGCCTGGGTGTAGACGTCGCGCTTAAATTCGATCACGTCATCCAGAGATACCCAATAGGGGCTCCAGCGCCACGCATCAAATTCTGGATGCGCGGTGGCTCGAAGACATACATCGGTGTCGCGCCCAAGCATACGCAGCAGAAACCAAATCTGCTTTTGACCCTTATAGTGCCCGCGTGATTCACGCCGGATAAAGGTATCCGGCACGTCATAACGCAACCACTCACGCGTCCGCCCCAACACGCGGACATGATCGGGCAGCAGGCCGACCTCTTCATGAAGCTCGCGTAACATGGCCTGCATCGGGCTTTCGCCCTGGTTGATGCCGCCCTGCGGGAACTGCCAAGCATGTTCCCGAATGCGCTTACCCCAAAAGACCTCATTTTTTTGATTAACGAGGATAATGCCAACGTTAGGACGGTAGCCTTCGCGATCAAGCATGGCCACTCCCTGCGAATTCAATACAATTGCAGTTGATTATACGTACCTGTTGGGTAATTTGCCCTAATAAAATTTAGCAGCCATCCATGCGCGCATCCGCCTTTCATATCAGCACCCTAAAAGAAGCCCCTAACGACGCCGAAATCACCAGCCATCAGTTGATGATGCGTGCTGGCCTGATCCGCAAACTCGCTGGCGGTATTTACAGCTACATGCCACTGGGCTTACGCGTCATTCGCAAGATCGAAAATATCATTCGCGAAGAAATGAACGCCGCGGGTGCCCTCGAACTATTGATGCCAGTTGTACAACCTGCAGAGCTATGGGTTGAGTCTGGCCGCTGGGAACAATACGGCCCCGAGCTTTTACGCATGAAAGATCGGCATGGCCGCGACTTTGTGCTGCAGCCAACCTCTGAAGAGGTCATCACCGATATCGCACGCAATGAAATTCAAAGCTGGCGACAGTTACCTGTTAATTTTTATCATATTCAAACCAAGTTTCGTGACGAACGTCGTCCCCGCTTTGGTGTCATGCGCGGGCGCGAATTCACGATGAAAGATGCGTACTCGTTTGATCGTGATGTCAACAGTGCCCAAAAAAGCTATCAAGTCATGTTTGATGCTTATATGAAGATTTTTCAACGCATGGGGCTCACCTTTAGGGCGGTCTCGGCCGATACCGGTTCAATCGGCGGCTCACAAAGTCATGAGTTTCAAGTGATTGCGGATATCGGTGAAGACCTGATCGTGTACGACCCTGCTTCAGACTATGCCGCCAATATCGAACTGGCGGTCGCCCCATGTCTGATTGACCAGCGTGGCACACCAAGCGCAATCATGAAAGTCGAACCCACCCCTGGGGCCGCCAAGTGCGAAGCCGTTGCAGCGCAATTGGGCGTGCCGCTGACTCAAACCATTAAATCGATCGTGCTGGCCACCGACCTCGCAGATCAACCTGTTCAGGTCTGGCTACTTTTGCTGCGCGGCGATCACGAGCTCAATGAAATCAAAGTGGGTAAGATTCCCGGACTGAATAAGGGCTTCAGATTTGCTACCGAAGCAGAAATTGTTGACCATTTTGGCTGCAAGCCTGGCTATCTGGGGCCCGTCAACACAAAACGCCCGCTCAAAGTCATCGCAGATCAGACAGCGGCAAAGATGAGCGATTTCATCTGCGGTGCGAATCAAGAAAACGCCCATTTAACCGGGGTGAACTGGGTGCGCGACCTACCCGAACCCGATTTAGTAGCCGATCTGCGCAATGTGGTCGCGGGCGATCAGGCGCCCTCTGGCACAGGCCAACTTGCGATTCAACGAGGTATTGAAGTGGGCCATGTGTTTTACCTGGGTACAAAATACTCTGAAGCATTAAAAGCGACCTTTCTAGATGAGACAGGTAAGCCAGCGCTCATGGAGATGGGTTGCTATGGTATCGGCGTGACCAGCCTGG
>JBAXLV010000536.1:0-2200 GCA_037134635.1 Alcaligenaceae bacterium | reverse complement strand
GGCACGCTGTCGCCTACAGCCTTGCGCACCGCCGCCAATTCATTCGGAAACGTCGCTCCAACGACTAAGCCACATTGCCCAGTTTTGTTCCATTTATTCGCCACCAAATCAGCGACACGCAAATACAGTGGCACGCCCTCGGTTTCTAAAAACTGAAGGTCAGAGCCGCCTGGGTTTGACGTGCGGCACAACACGATGACGCCGCGATCTTCCCACTCTAGGTAGGGCTCTACTGAATCGCCGCCTAAGTACGGGCTAACGGTGACCGCATCTGCCTGATAACGGCCAAAGACTTCTTGCGCATACTGTGTGGCCGTGGCGCCAATGTCGCCGCGTTTGGCGTCAAGTACCAAGGGTAGATGAGGATATTGTTCGCGAATATAAGCACACAGGTCTTCAAGTTGCCCCTCGGCGCGTGCAGCCGCAAAATAAGCGATCTGAGGCTTAAAACCACAGACAAAGGGTGCGGTCGCATCGACGATTTGCCGGCAAAACTCAAAAATCGCTGTCGGTTTACCCTGCAATTCTGCCGGTAAACGTGGCGTGTCGGGGTCAAGTCCCACCATCAAAAGTGATTGCGACGAGGCCCAGGCGGCATTGAGTTTTTGAATAAAAGACATGTCTGTAAAAAAATTAGAAAGATCGGATACCGCTATTGTGTCAGATTACGGCAAGCCAACGATTCGCAAACAGCACCAACCAGACTATTGCACAGAGTAAAAGGCTTAAAAATACCGCTGCACTACCCAAGTCTTTGGCGCGACCAATCAGCTGATTGGTTTCAAGCGATACGGCGTCAGCCACGGCCTCTATGGCCGAGTTTAAGAGCTCAACGATCAACACCAAAACGAGCGAACCGATGAGTAGCAGGATTTGGCTTGCGTTTTGCCCAACCCAGAACGCGGCAGGCATCAAGACTGCGGCGAGCAAGAGTTCTTGCCTGAAGGCAGACTCATAGCGCAGTGCAGCAACTAGCCCCTGCATTGAATAACGCGCTGCGTTGACGACCCGCTTGAAGCCGCCGGTGCTTTTGTACGGTGAAGGATGTGGGGCCATGATCTCAAACTTGGTTTATCGTATGGGTCAGAAGGATCCCCCACAGCTAAAAGGAAGATAGCACACCATGCCAATGCTCAATGTACAAATTATGCAGGGTTACAACTCAGCACAAAAAACAGATTTATTAAAAAAACTGACTCAGTCTGTTGTTGATAGCGTCAGCGCCCCCTTGTCCTCAGTACGCGTTGTATTGCAAGAGATCCCGCCAGAGCACGTGATCGTTGCCGGCGAAATTGGTCATGAAATGGTCATGATCACGGTGGGTTTGATTCATGGTCGCACCGATGAACTGAAGGCGGCGCTGATTGCTGCCATGGCCAACGCGGTTGAAGCGGCGATCGGCGTCACGCCACAAAACGTACGCTCGATTTTGTTTGATTTGCCAACGACTGATGTTGGTGTGGCAGGTGGGCGTACCGCAAAAGCGGCCGGGAGATAAGCGCGATGTCTTCAGTTTTATTGTATGAACAAGACGAACTGGGCGTGGTGACACTTACGTTAAACCACCCTGAAACACGTAACGCGTTAACAGGCACGGGCATCGTTGAGGCGATGCTAGAGGCCTGTCATCGCATTGAGTGTGACCCGTCCGTGCGCGCCGTGGTGATCACAGCCACGGGCACCATTTTTTCGTCGGGCGGAAAAATCGACGAAATGCAACGCCAGATCGGCCCAGAGTTTGGTAGCGAAGTGTTGCGCCAAGAGTACCGGCATGGCATTCAGCGTTTGCCGTTGGCGATTCATCAGCTTGAAGTCCCAACGATCGCTGCAGTCAATGGCCCGGCCATTGGTGCGGGCTTTGACTTAACTTGCATGTGCGATCTGCGTATCTCCACCGATACTGCGACCTTCGCTGAAAGTTTTGTCAAAGTCGGAATCGTGGCAGGTGACGGTGGTGCTTGGTTTTTACCACGCGTAATCGGCATGGCACGCGCAGCTGAGATGTCGTTTACGGGCGAGCCCATTGATGCTCAAACGGCGTTGAGCTGGGGGTTGGTGTCGCGCGTAGTGCCAGCCGCAGATTTGCTGAGTACGGCGCACACCCTTGCGCGCAAGATGGCGGTGAACTCACCCTCAGTGATGCGCATGACTAAGCGCCTGTTGCGCGAAGGTCAGACGTCTTCACTCTCAAATCTGCTTG
>JBAXLV010000535.1:0-2202 GCA_037134635.1 Alcaligenaceae bacterium | reverse complement strand
CTGGGTCCCAAAACAGGTACCGCACCGACGGTGCATTTGATTTCGCCTGTTATTGCTAGCGTTACCACCGACGATCGCATCTTAGTGATCACCGGTGGTACCGAAGGGATTTCATGTTGGGGCGACATCCTGGCCAATGCCGCCAAGGTCAAAGGCATTCGCGGTTCGGTGATTGATGGCATGAGTCGTGATATCGAGGGTAGCGAATCCATCGACTACCCCGTGTATGGTCGTGGCCTCACGATGATCAGCGCGCGCAATCGTTTAGTGCAAATCGCCTCGGGTACGCCGGTTATCGTCGCAGGCGTCACCGTGTACGAAGATGATTATGTGATCGCCGACCGCTGCGGTACAGTCTTTGTACCCGCAGCAAAAATCGACGAGGTCTTGGCACTTGCACAACGCATTGCCTCGCGACAGGACGGCATGGTGCAAGCAGTGCGCGCAGGTCAATCTGTAGAGGATGTCATGCACGATAAAAAATTTGAAGCGATCAAGCAGGGGTAGGCACGCGCTCGACCCCTTGCCCGAGCGAGCGCCTAACCTGTCAGGCCAACTGACATTCCGCCGCACACATACAGTAATTGCCCAGTGATGTAACCCGCCTTCGGATCAATCAGCATGCAAATTGCGTGTGCGACGTCTTCTGGGGTGCCAAAACGACCCACTGGAATTGACGCCATAATTTTTTTAGTTTGTGGCAAGTCAGGTGGATTGCTGTCCAAAAAGAAATCAGTCGCAATCGGACCCGGTGCGATCGCGTTGACGGTAATGCCCTGCGTGGCCGTCTCAAGCGCCCAGGTACGCGTCATACCAACCAGCCCCGCCTTGGTACCGCCGTAAATGGTGCGACCGTCTTTGCCGAGCATTGCACGACTACTTAAATTGACGATACGGCCATATTTATTTGCACGCATATTGGGAAGCACACCTTGCATCAACAATAAAGGTGCCACCATATTTAGCGCGACCTGCTCTTCAATCTGCTCCGTGGTCACATCCTCGACCTTGGCAACATGAATCATGGCAGCATTATTCACTAAACTCAAAATCTTCTTTTTGGCGGCCCAGTCATTAATCGCTTCGCGCGTACGTTTGGCATTGCTTAAATCAACCGATTCAAAAATTTCGCCAGGTAATAACTGTTTAGGGGCCGTGCGGCTGAAGTTCAACACTTCGTAGCCCTCGCTGAGCAAACGTTCAACGACCGCACGACCAATACCACGGCTACCGCCGGTAACTAAAGCTGTTGTCCCTTTCATTCTGCTTTGATTCCTCTTTCTTTCACGAGCTTGCCCCATTTGGCGCGCTCAGCTTGTTCAAATGTACCTAGGTCTGGTCCAAAACGATTACCCGGTATCGCCGCCATCTTGGCGTAGGCTTGCACAACCTTTTCGGTTTGAAGGCCTTCTCGGGCCGCAGCGATCAGCACATCCATAATGGACTGCGGCGTGTTGCGTGGTGCATAAATCGCGAACCACGCGGTCACATCAAAGCCAGGGGCACCAGACTCAGCGAAGGTCGGCAGATTTGGTGCCTGCGGACTACGCTCTGCTGAGGTCACCGCAATCCCACGGATTCGACCGCCTTCGTTAATTTGATTAATGGTGCCCGGTAAGTTATCAAACAACAGATCGATTTGGCCACCGATCAAGGCCGGCAAGGAAGCCGACAAGCCTTTAAAAGGGACATGTAACAACTCAATGCCGGTCACTGCTTCAAAATAGGCCGCCGTCAAATGTACCGACGACCCGATCCCTGGTGTCCCGTACGTTAGTTTTTTATCCTTCGCCTGTTTTGCAGCATTGATCACATCTTGCAGATTTTTCCAGGGCGACGTGGCCGCAACCGATAAAACATTCGGTGTCGTTGAAACCAAAGCAATCGGCGACAAATCTTTCGCCGGATCAAACTGCATCTCTGGATAAATAAATTGATTAATCGTTTGCGTGCCGATCGTGCCTAAGCCGATGATGTAGCCGTCAGACTTAGCGCGCGATACGTAGGTCATGCCAACGTTGCCACCTGCACCGGGACGGTTCTCAACCACCACAGTCTGTTTGAGCGCGGCTTCGAGCGCCTGGGCCATCGAGCGACCAAACATATCGGCCGCACCTGCCGCTGGGTAAGGTACGACCAAGGTCAAGGACCGAGAGGGAAACGCCTGCGCCTGTGCCACTGGCACCTTGACGATTAACAGAC
>JBAXLV010000534.1:0-2210 GCA_037134635.1 Alcaligenaceae bacterium | reverse complement strand
CAGGCAAGGTCGTCTGGCTTCATCGAGGCGCAAGGCACCGGTGCCGCACGTACATAACCCTCATAGGCGTCTTCATCGACGACCACGATTTGACGTTGCCCAGGCAAATCTGAGAGGGCTTCAATCAGCCCTGCTTTCAGAGAAGCGCTGGTAAAGATCACCGCGGCACCCGAGTCCAGGGCGATCGGTTTGACTTCGCGGGGATGTAATTTTGCATTCACTGGCACTGCGCAAAGACCTGCAGTCCAGGCTGCAAAAAGCACCTCAATAAACGCGCTGCGGTTTTCCATACACAGAATCACGCGGGCACCTGGCTCAAGGTGTAAGGTGTTGAGTAAACCGCCCGCTAAGCCATGAACACGCTGAGCCAATTGACCGTAGGTGAGTGTTTGTTTGCCGCAGGTCAGCGCCTTGAGGTCTGGATGGCTGAGTGCGCGCGAGAGAAAGGATTTTGCAATATTCATCGGACTCTTTTGCTTTTTTAAGTTCAGATTATCGGTTTGTCGCCTCGAATCATCATATAGCAGAACTGGCCTGCAAGGCAGGCTTCATTCAGGTAAAAGCAAACGGTAGGACGAGTCATGACAGACGAAACTCTTACGACGCAGGCATGCGCGCCCACCGTGCAAACACACCGCCCATGGCGCGATAGGTCTGCTCTTGTCCCTTATGTCTAAAAATAATTAAGATGCGCTCGTGTTTGGGGCTCACGAGCGTGTGTTGTCCGTACGCGCCCTGCCAGGAGTACGTGGGCGTACCGTGCTTGGTGGTCACCCAGGTCTGGTAGCCGTAATCCCAAAAACGCTGTTTGAGGGTATCCGAGGTTTGCCGCGTGGTGGCCTGCTGCATGAATTCAGCCATACAGGGGCCATCCGCCGCGTTCAGCAGTGCGATCGAGCGCATCGCCAGTCGGGTCCAATCCCGTATCACAGCGCCAACACCCGCCGCGACATAAAGCTGATCTTGCCGATCAGTGAGCCAAGTCGACGACTGTTCAGGGCCACTTGGTTTCCAGACCAAACGATCAAAGACCTCGGCGAAGTTACCCGCGCCATTAATGGCAAGCATGAGCGCATTGGTATTGCTGTTGTTATAAACGAAGATGTTTGAGGTCGCTTTTTCAGAGCCGTATTTTTTTAAAAGATCATCGATCGAAATTCGCCCTTTGGTGATGTCGCTCCATTCTCCGAATAGAGAGCCGCCGTCTTCGTCAGGTGCGCGTGCACCGCTACTCATGGTGAGCAATTGTCGCAGCGTGGCTTGTCCAAACACAGTCTGGTCGATGGTTTTTGCGTAAAGACCCGCGCGATCGTCCAGTGACCGAAAAAGCCCCGTGCAAAGGGCTTGCCCAACGGTCATGGCGGTCAAGCTTTTGGCCATCGAATACGAAAAAAACTTGGTGTTGTGATCTGTATTTTTTTTGAATTGTTCGAACAGGATTTGCCCACGCTCGACCAGGATGATTCCTAGTGCAAATTGATCTTCGTCAAAGGCTTTGCTCGCAAGATTGACGATGGTTGATTGATCGTTTGTGAGTTCGGTTTTTTTTGTTAAAGCCAGAGGTTGTGCGACAGGGCTAAATGTATGGCGGTCGAAGGGAAAAGCACTTAGCGCGCCGGTAATGTAGTCTTGACGAATGGCGGGTTCTTCTGCGAAGCAGGGCGCTAACAAAAGTAATGATGCGATGAAGCTAAAGCAGTGGCGAAGAATTTTCATCATTGGTCGGATTACAAAAATAAAAAGCGCAACGAATTCGTTGCGCTTTTTGTATTTGCTTAGCGCGGTGGCATTTCGATCTTAACCTCGAGCACTTCAAGGCTATCTTGTTTTTCTAGGTTGACCTTTATGTCTTCTGGGTTGATTTTGACGTACTTCGAAATAACGGCGAGCAGCTCACGCTGCAAAGCGGGCAAATAGTCTGGCGCCGAATGTTGACCGCCGCGCTCGTGTGCCAAAATAATCTGCAAGCGCTCTTTGGCGACACTTGCAGATTTTTTCTTTTCTCCAAGTAAAAAAGACAAAAATGACATCATTTGCCTCCAAACAGGCGTTTGAATAAGCCTGGTTTTTCGTAGTCGACAAAGCGCAAAGGCCTTTCTTCACCTAGATAGCGCGCCACCACATCGCGGTAGGCTTCAGCGACATCAGTTTTTTCAAGATGAATTGCAGGCAATCCTTGATTAGACGCTTGCAGGACAGACTCAGATTCT
>JBAXLV010000533.1:0-2215 GCA_037134635.1 Alcaligenaceae bacterium | reverse complement strand
CAGATCATTTGGCGATTGTGGAAGTCAAAGGCCAAAAAACGCATCTTGTTTCTGGCAGATCGCAATATCCTGGTCGATCAGACCATGACCAACGACTTCAAGCCATTTGGCTCTGCGATGACAAAAATCCAGAAGCGGCAGGCCAATAAGTCGTATGAAATATACCTCTCCTTGTATCAAGCCGTCACCGGCACAGAGGAGGAAAGCAACATCTACAAGCAATTCAGCCGTGACTTCTTTGACTTGATTGTGATCGACGAATGCCATCGCGGCAGCGCGGCAGCAGATTCCGCATGGCGTGAAATTCTTGAATACTTTTCTGCTGCGACGCAGATTGGACTGACCGCCACCCCGCGAGAAACCAAAGAGGTTTCTAATATCGATTACTTTGGCGTACCGATTTACACCTACTCGCTGCGTCAAGGCATTGACGACGGCTTTCTCGCTCCCTACAAAGTTGTACGTATCGATCTGGATAAAGATCTTGCCGGCTGGCGCCCTGACAAGGGCATGCTTGATAAGCACGGCAATGAAATTGAGGACCGCATCTATAACCAGCGTGATTTTGATAAAAATCTCGTGCTGGAAAAACGCACAGAGTTAGTCGCCAAGAAAATCAGCGACTTCCTCAAGCAAACTAATCGCTTCGATAAAACGATCGTTTTCTGCGACAACATTGATCATGCCGAGCGGATGCGCCAGGCGCTTGCAAATGAAAATGCAGATCTCGTCGCCCAGAATTACAAGTACATCATGCGTATCACCGGTGATAACGAAGAAGGCAAGGCCGAACTCGATAACTTTATCTTTCCGGAGTCCAAGTACCCAGTCATCGCGACCACCTCCAAATTGATGACTACCGGCGTAGACGCCCAAACCTGCAAGCTTATCGTGCTGGATCAGCGCATCCAGTCCATGACCGAGTTCAAGCAGATTATTGGACGAGGTACGCGCATCAACGAAGATTACGACAAGTACTACTTCACCATCATCGATTTTAAGAAGGCTACCGAACTGTTCGCCGACCCTGATTTCGATGGCGATCCGGTGCAAATTTACGAGCCTAAGGGCGATGAATCGCCTGTCCCACCTGATGATGACGAAAGCACGCCAACTGCGGATGGCTTCACTTACCCTCCGGCTGAAGAGTCGCCGTGGTCTGGCGTCGCCGAGCCGCGTCCGGGCGAAGAGGGCACTGGCATTCGCCGCTATGTCGTCGCAAATGTTGAAGTCAAAGTTGCATCCGAGCGGGTGCAGTACTTCGATGCCAACGGAAAACTGATTACCGAATCACTCAAGGACTACACGCGCCGCGCACTCGCGAAAGAATTCAGTTCCCTGGATGATTTTTTACGTCGTTGGAACAGTGCCGACAAAAAGCAAGCCATCATTGACGAATTGGCCAACGAAGGGGTTTTCTTCGCGGCGCTGGCTGAAGAGATAGGCCGCCAGTCAGGCAAGGAATTCGACCCATTTGATCTGGTCTGCCATGTGGCATGGGATCAACCTCCGCTTACCCGCAAAGAGCGCGCCGAGCAGGTCAAGAAGCGCGATTACTTCACGCGCTATGGCGAACAAGCGCAGCGTGTGCTGAAGGCCTTGCTCGAGAAATATGCCGATGAAGGCGTCGGCCCGATTGAGGAAACGCAAATCCTCACCATCGCCCCCTTCACCAGTTTCGGCACCCCCATTGAAATTATTCGCGCCTTTGGCGGGCTGGATCATTACCAGCACGCCGTGCACGAACTCGAACAAGCGCTCTATTGCGCATAACAAATACCTAATGGAACCAAGCTCATGTCTATCGGCACACTGATAAAAACTATTCAAGACATCATGCGCAAGGATGTTGGCGTCGATGGCGACGCCCAGCGCATCAGTCAAATCGTCTGGCTGCTTTTTCTGAAAATATTTGACGATAAGGAACAGGAGTGGCAACTCACCATACCTGACTACAAATCGCCGTTGCAAAGCCGTTTCCGCTGGAGCAACTGGGCCAAGGATGCCGAAGGTATTACCGGTGAAGAACTGATTGACTTCGTCAACAACGAACTCTTTCCGTCACTCAAAAAGCTGGCGACTGCAGCAGGCGTGTCGCCCAGCGGCAGAGTAGTTGGCTCAGTATTTGAGGATGCCTACAACTACATGAAGTCGGGCACCCTCAGAAGTGGCCCCGCAAATTTGAACAATTTTTTAGGTGGAAACTCTGGGCATA
>JBAXLV010000532.1:0-2227 GCA_037134635.1 Alcaligenaceae bacterium | reverse complement strand
AAAAATCCCATCTCTGGGCGTACAACGTTGCCCAACCCATTTTCGCCACCGGTCAAGGCGGTCCAGCGAAAAGCGATCGCAAAGGTCAATGCAGAAAATGCCAAGGTCAATAACGAAAAATAGACGCCACGTCGCCGCAAAATTAAGGCGCCGACGAGTGTCGCAAGCAATGCGCAAAACACAATCGTGAACAAAATCGGCAACACCATCTGCCCTTCGAACCAATGCTTTTGTGACAAGGCCGCTGCGTAGGCACCAATGCCAAAAAACGCGCCATGTCCAAAGGAGGTCAAGCCCGTGTGCCCAACCAAGAGATTCAACCCCAACGCTGCCATGGCATAGATCACAACATCCGTCGCAGTACCAGGGGTCAAACCCAAAGACCGCATGATGAAAGGTGAGATCAATAAACCCAAAAGTGCTAAACCCAAGGGCAAATATTTGTGTGTGTTTACGTTTGTCATGCTGGCTTCTTATTCAAATCGCTCAATACGCTCACCTAGCAAACCGCGCGGGCGCAGCAGCAGAACTAGAATCATCAGCACATACATGGATGCTTCAGACGCTGGCGGGTAAAAGAACGTCGTGATGCCGCGCACAACGCCCACCAACACCGCCGCCAACACGACTCCCCAAAAACTGCCCATGCCTCCAATGACCACCACGACAAAGGCGGCGGTCATGATTTCAGCCCCCATTGCGGGGTGCACACCCGCCAAGGGCGCGAGCAATACACCCGCTAACGCGGCAAGGCTCACCCCGAGCACAACCGCACCCGTCATGTAGTGATTCAAACGGATACCCAAGACCGCCACCATATCGGGGCGCTGCGTTCCTGCGCGGACCACACGACCAAAAGCTGTCTTGTTGAGTAGCCACCAGATACCCGTCATGGCGCCAATCACCACCAACAACATCACCAGTCGATAACGTGAGTAAATAAAATCGCCTAAAACGATCTGACCTTTAAACGCAGACGGAATCGAATAGGCCAAAGGACTCGAACCCCAAATCATTCGAATCACTTGCTCAGCAATCATTGCCAGACCAAAGGTGAGCAACAAGCCTAGAATCGGATCACTTTGATAAAACCGACGTAACAGCAGACGCTCGAACGCGATGCCAAGCAAACCCACGAGCACTGGCGACAGCACCAAGGCTCCGCCAAAACCAACATACTGCGTCAACACAACCGCACCGTAGGCACCCAGCGCATAAAACGCACCGTGCGCTAAGTTGACGATTCCACCCAAGCTGAAAATCAACGAAAGCCCAAGCGCGATCAGCAGGTAATAGCCGCCGATCATGAGACCATTTAATACTTGCTCGAAAAAAAAGATGAGTTGCATCGACTTTCAAACCATAAAAATAAAACGACTCCCGTAACCTTTTCAGATCACGGGAGCGAATCAGCCTAATAAAAGCTTGGACGCAGTTGGAATCCGATCAAGACAGATTGCAGGGATTCTCTTCGCGCGTAGGTGCAATGATTTCGAGAGACTCATCTGCGTTAGGCACTGTGGCGCCTAATTGTAAGAAATCCCACTTGTCACGCGCCGCACCTTTTTTCTTAGGTGTCAGTGTGTACATCTGTTGCATCAGTTGGTGATCCCAGGCACGGAAATAACCCGTACGACTCTTCAGAATATCGAATTGCGCACCTTTTTCAAAATGCTCAATCACTTTCATCGAGTCGGTCGATTTCAGATCATTCATGGCTTGAGCCATAATTTTCATCACGGTGTAATCGCCCCAAGCTTGATTCTCAGGTGGTTTGCCTTGGCGCTTGATGAATTCAGCGACAAACGCTTTTGAGGTGGGCGAGTCAACATCATGATGCCAAGGCACAGGCCAAGTACCCAAGAAGTTATCTGCACCAGCACCCCAAGCCAAGGCGGTATCAAAACCAAAACCCGCAATCGGGAACGGCAGCCCATACTCAGAATATTGCTTCATGAAACTCGTAATTTGCGTACCGGCCAAGTTAGAGATCACGATATCGGGTTTGGCCTGGCGAATCTTCAGCATATAAGCCGAGTAGTCGGTCGCGTCGGTTGGGACTTTATCTTCACCGGCGATCTTGCCGCCTTGCGCTGCCAAAAAGCGGCTTGCGACGCGCGTCAGGTCATGTCCAAACGCATAGTCAGCTGTCAAGAAATACCACGATTTTCCTTTGACCATCCCTTGTTGCAACAACGCACGACCCAGTGTGTTCACATACATCGAG
>JBAXLV010000531.1:0-2229 GCA_037134635.1 Alcaligenaceae bacterium | reverse complement strand
CAGAAGGCATGGTTATCACTGAACCTCCCGCTGATGAAGCCGCTAAGAACAGCGCTCAATTTGTAGATTATTGGCAAAGTTGGGCGAAATCGCGTGGGCCAGAAGCCGTTGAAGGGCTTGCAAAAATCCGCGCCGTGTTAGGGAAATAATCCATGAGCGAGGCTCCTGTTGACCTATCCGGCCATGGGGGTGCGGATGAGCGCCCTGCACCCCTGAATAGTATGGTTGCCCGTGTGAGTGAGTGGTTATGTAATCTCACACTGGTCTCAATGCTACTCATCATCACTGCCGAGGCTGTAGCCAGGTTGTTTGGACGTAGCCTTGAAATGGCCGACGAAGTTGGTGGCTACCTGTTGGTGGCGATTTCGTTTTTGAGTTTAGCGGTGTGTCAGGTCAGCGGATCGTTTCATCATCTTGAATTGCTGCAGCCTCGCCTGAGCCCACGTGGCCGAGCAATCTGGTCTGTGATCTTTAATTTGCTATCGCTTGCGTGCACGTTGGTGATCTTGTGGCAACTGTGTCGACTTGAAATTCAGTCGTGGACCTACGGTGATGTTGCCCCCACAGAGTTGCAAACGCCCCTTTGGTTGCCGCGGATTACCATGCCCTTAGGGATGCTCGGTTTAAGTTTGGTATTGCTGAGATCTCTGCTTGAAAGCCTTCGGACGGTAGGTCGCGTCTGGCATGACACCACGCCTGGAGGCCAAGCCAATGCTTGATCTTCTGATTGTTTTTGCGGTGTTTTTAGGTGTCTTGGCGGTTGGCTTGTCTGTGCCGTTCGCGATCGCCGTACCAGGCGTCGTATACCTGCTTTTGCACGGCGGACTGCCGGCGCTCAAGGGCTTGGGGCTGGTCAGTTGGGGTAGCATGAACAGCTTTACCCTGACTGCTATTCCTTTATTTGTACTGATGGCTGAACTCATTCAGCGCAGTGGCCTCAGCCATCGCACCTATGTCGGATTAGCCAAATTGGTGGCGCCAATTCCCGGTGGTTTATTACAGACCAACATCGCTTCGTGTGCAATGTTTGCGGCCATTAATGGCTCAAGCGTCGCCACGGCCGCGACGATTGGCAGTGTGGCGTATCCCCAGCTTAAGAAGCGTGGCTACAACGCCAGGCTGTCGGCTGGCTCCCTCGCGGCTGGGGGCACCTTGGGGATTTTGATCCCGCCAAGTTTAGCGATGATTGTCTATGGCTCGTTTACGGATACATCTGTGGCCAAGTTGTTTATGGCCGGTGTCGTCCCTGGCCTGATGTTGACGGCCTTTTTTATGATTTACATTGCGATTCACGCGATGCTCAAGCCGCAGGACGCGCCTCGAGAAAAAGGTCCGCAGAATTTATCTGAATTTTTGCAGGCGTTACGCGACATTGTTCCGTTTGTGCTGTTGATCGGCGGCACCATGGGAACTTTGTACTTTGGTTTGGCAACCCCAACCGAGGCTGCGGCACTTGGCTGCGTGTTGTCAATTTTTATTGCGGCCTTTTCGGCGGATTTGAGTTGGAATGTCTGCATCGATGCGTTGAAAGCGACAACGCGCTCGGTGGGTAATCTGCTATTTATTATTTATACCGCCTACATTTTTGCCTACGCGATTAGTGTCGCTGGTGTAGGCGAAGATGTCACGAGTTGGGTGGTTGGCTTAAAGCTCAGCCGGCTCGAGTTCTTTTTGGCCCTGTTCGTTCTTTATACAGTGCTGGGATGTCTAGTTGAGAGTTTTGGCATGATCGTAATCACAGTGCCGCTGCTTTATCCTGTGTTGTTAAGCTATGGCATTGATCCCGTGTGGTTCGGCATTATCTTGGTCGTGTTTATTGAGCTTGGCCAAATTTCACCGCCAATCGGTATCAATCTTTTTGTGATTCAAAGTATTTCACGGGGAAAATTCAGCGACGTGGTGCTTGGGACAGTGCCCTTCCATATACTGATGTTTGTGCTCTTGATATTGCTCGTGATTTTTCCAGAAATTGCACTGTGGTTACCGGCGCATATGCTGGGTACCAAATAGGAGGCATGACATGTTTGCAGCCCCCCCCGTAGTCGAAGCACGTGTTTTTGCAAAGATCCCAGACAGACTTTCAAAAGTGGGCCAGCGCTCGGCATTTGCCGACGTGCAGTTTCATGGCGCTGAAACACCTCACTTTATCGAAGGCCCTTCATTTGATCGCCAGGGCAATTTGTTCGTCACCGACATCCCCTTCGGACGCGTTTTTAAAATCACACCGAG
>JBAXLV010000530.1:0-2231 GCA_037134635.1 Alcaligenaceae bacterium | reverse complement strand
CCCATTAACTGAGCTGCCTGCTCGGTCGTTAACAAATCGGCATCGTCACTTTTTTGACCAGGCTCGGCGATCAACTTATCCGATATTTTGATCAGATGCATTTGCAGCCGCGTACGCGTTGCGCGGGCGATCGTATCTGAGCCCTCAAGGACTTCATGAAGTGCATCAAGCACTTGAGGCATGCGCCTCAAGCCAAGGGACGGGATTTTTGAAACCAATCCCAGCGCAACAGCGGCGAGCGGATCAACACGAGGCCGAACGGCCGTTGATGGTTCTTTTAATGCTAGCTTCATTTTCTCAGGGGATTTCGATTTAGATTTCATTTTAATAAAAAATCGAAAAAAACGACACCACAAAAGAGTAACAGAGTGTTACTACTGAAGCCAGCTCATCCCGCTAAACATCAATCGCACTAACCGCCCCCGACCTTGCCCTAAGTTCGAATTTTTGGATTTTGCCGGTTGAGGTTTTGGGCAATTCGCCGAACTCGATCGCGCCCGGTACTTTGAAGCCTGCAAGGTGCTGTTTGCAGTGTTTGATCAGTTCTTGGGCCGTGGTTTGCACGCCGGGCTTGAGTTCGATAAATGCGCAGGGGGTTTCGCCCCATTTTGGATGGGGTTTGGCCACCACGGCAACGGCGAGGATGGCGGGGTGTTTGTATAAAACGTCTTCGATTTCGATGCTCGAGATGTTTTCACCGCCCGAGATGATCACGTCTTTGCTGCGGTCTTTGATCTTGATGTAGCCATCGGGAAAGCGCACCCCTAAATCACCGGTGTGAAACCAGCCGCCGGCAAAGACCGCTTCAGTGGCTTTGGCGTTGCGCAGATAACCTTTCATGCAGATGTTGCCACGCAAGACGATCTCGCCGATGGTTTGGCCATCGCGCGGCACGGGTTCGTTGGTTTCGGGGTTCACCACATCAGCCCCACCTTGCAGGTGATACCGCACACCCTGGCGCGCATGAAACACCGCGCGTTCAGCGGCGGGCAAGGCATCCCACTCAGCCTGCGGCGCGCACACCGTGCAGGGGCCATAGACTTCAGTCAAACCATACACGTGCGTAAGCGTAATACCCAAGGCATCCATGGCTTCAATCAACGTGGCCGAAGGGGCCGCACCGGCCACCATGCCCTTGACCCGACGGCCCTTGAGTTTGCCCATGCCGTCTTGTTTAAGTGGCTCGGGTGCGTTGACCAGCATGCTGTGCACGATCGGGGCCCCGCAATAATGCGTCACGTCATAATCGCGGATGGCACCAAACACGCCTTCAGGTGTGACGCGACGCAAGCACACGTTGACCCCCGCGCGCGCAGCGATCGCCCACGGAAAGCACCAGCCATTGCAGTGAAACATCGGCAAGGTCCACAGATACACCGGGTGCGATGCCAGATCCCATTCAAGGATATTGCTAACGGCGTTCATGTAGGCGCCACGATGGTGATAGACCACGCCCTTGGGTTCACCCGTCGTGCCCGAGGTGTAGTTCAGCGCAATCGCATCCCACTCATCGCCCGCAAAACGAATTGGATTATTGTGACTGCGTTCTTTTGCACTGGCCAACAAGGCTTCGTATTCGTGCTCGCCGATACGCTCGCCTGGGCCCGCGTATTCAGTGTCATCCACATCAATGACGATAGGCTGCACTTCAGCATTTAAGATCGCTTCTTTCATCACCGCACTGAACTCGCGATCAACAATCACCACCTTAGCTTGACCGTGATTCAGCATATAGGTCAGGCTTGCGGCATCCAAGCGTGTGTTCAGGGCGTTGAGCACTGCACCCAATACCGGCACACCAAAATGACACTCAAGCATCTCGGGGGTATTGGGCAACATCGCCGTGACGGTATCGCCTTTTTGCACGCCTAAGGCACGCAAAGCATGCGCCAACTGTTGTGTGCGCTGATAAGTTTGCAACCAGCTGCGGCGTTGCTTGCCGTGCACCACCGCCAAGCGTTCTGGAAACACCTCAGCCGCGCGCAGCAAAAAATCAACGGGGGTCAGCGCCGCATAGTTGGCGGCAGTTTTAGGCAAGTTTTGTTCGTAGATGTTCATGGTCGGTTGCTCTTAAGCGGTTTTGCGCATGGTCTCGTAATCTTCATACACCCTGAACGCAATTTGATGCTCGGCGCACAGGCGTTTTTCAAACGTACGAATTTCGTCATTGATCCCCACCCCTCTAAACCCACCGCGCAAGGCTTGAGTCTCGACATCTTTGTACGCAATGC
>JBAXLV010000529.1:0-2232 GCA_037134635.1 Alcaligenaceae bacterium | reverse complement strand
ACACCACCCCTTTCGAGGTGCCGCAAGAGACTGAGTTTGATCCAGGCGGCGGCGGCCTCTATTCAACGGCCGGTGACTATCTACGCTTTACGCGCATGATATTGAATCAAGGTCGCGGCAATGGTCATCAAATTTTAAAACCAGAAACGATCGCCCTAATGTCGAAAAATGCCATGGGCCCCTTACGGGTGGGTTTGTTACGCACACAAAATCCTTCAGCTTCGCTCGATGCAGAGTTTTTCACGGGCATCGAAAAGTCGTGGGGTTTGACCTTCATGATCAACGAACAGCAAGCCCCCACTGGCCGCTCGGCGGGTAGTTTGGCTTGGGCTGGCCTACCGAATGCTTTTTTCTGGATTGACCCCAAAAAAGATTTGGCTGGAGTCATTCTGATGCAGGTGCTACCTTTTGTTGATCCGCATGCGATTGGTTTATTCACCGCCTACGAAAAAGCCGTCTACGCAGCAAGCGAGTAGACGGCAGTTTGGACTATTTTTTCGGATACCAAGACGGCAGACGTTTTTCTAAAAACGATGCCGTCCCCTCGGCAGCGTCGGCTTGTTGACGCAGTTCAGAATGCTCTCGCACAAGATCAGCAAACAACACATCGTCGAGCAACGAGTCTGATACCGCGAGCGTGCGCATCTTTGTCGCAGAGACAGCACTTGGCGAGTTCATCAACAACCCATCAACGATGCGTGCACCGGTTGCGCCAAGTGCGTCTGCGCTACAGATTTCGTGCACCAAACCGATATGCAAAGCAATGTCGGGGCTAAAACGCTCGCACGTAAGCGCATAACGACGCACGTTTCGTACACCGATCGCCTTGCACAATTGCGGCAAAATAATTCCAGCAATCAAGCCCCAGCGTGCCTCAGTAATTGCAAAGATCGCGTTATCGGCAGCCACCACAATGTCGCACACCGAGGCGATACCTGTTCCGCCCCCAAAGCAGCCGCCTTGGATCAACGCAACCGTCGGAATGGGTAACGTATCCAAACGACGAATCGCCTCGCCGGTTAAGCGCGACACACGTTCATTTTCTTCGGGGCTTTTGGGCGCGACACTCGATATCCAGGCCAGATCAGCCCCTGCCTGAAAATGTTTGCCGTTTCCCTGCACCACCACCACTCGCGCGTCAGGCAATGAAGGCAACAAATCCATGGCCTGATGCAGGCCCTGAATCATATCTTCGTTATAGGCGTTGTTCACCTTGGGGCGATTGAGCGTCACGGTGACAACCCCACGCGAGTCGACGTCGCATAACACAGCACCATTACCAAGTTCTTTTGACATGAGGGTCTCTTTATCTGTTGAATATTTGTCTAGTGTAAACATACGACGGGAACAGCCCCTTGAATGGGCAAGCAAAAGACTTGCGTCACTCAGCCCCAGTCGATTACTGTTACAGAAAGGAGAAGACATGATAATCCGCCCGCTTGATAAAAAAAGACGCTTGGTATTGGCAAATGCTGCAAGAAGCACGCTTGCATTCGCAATGCCGACCTTCGCACTCAAAGGCGCTCACGCCCAAGCCGACTATCCCACCCGCTCAATTCGCATGATCGTGCCGTTTGCACCCGGCTCCGCCACCGACATCTTGACGCGCCATCTTGAACAATCGATGTCGGCTACGTTGGGGCAAAAAATCGTTGTTGAAAATCGTGCTGGCGCTAATGGCGTATTAGGTGCTCAGGTTGTCAAGTCTGCCGCGCCCGATGGTTACACCTTCATGATGCACAGCCTGACCTCGCATGCCACCAACCCGTCAATTTACAAGAAGCTCAATTACGACACGCTCAACGATTACGCACCGATCACGCAAGTGGCATGGTTACCGCTGATGATTGTGGTGCATCCGTCGTTCCCGGCGAAGTCGGTCTCGCCGACACCGGCGACAAAGGCAAAATGGCCTACGTCGACGGCGCGCTGCTGCCGGTGCCGGTGGGCAACATGGCCGCCTACCTCGAAGCCATGGGCAAGCATGCCGCGGTGCTGCGCGAGCATGGCGCCAGCCGCGTCGTCGACGCCTGGGGCGACGACATTCCCGACGGCAAGGTGGCCGTCGGCAACCCCGCCCGGACGATCCGCGATGTCGCGGAACTGGCGGCCTACGGCCACACCATTGATGAGTTTAGGACCTAAGCCATGCGCGTTCCCATGGTCGACCTCAAGGCCCAATACGCCGCGATCAAACCCGAGATCGACCGGGCGATCGCCGGTGTGCTCGAC
>JBAXLV010000528.1:0-2243 GCA_037134635.1 Alcaligenaceae bacterium | reverse complement strand
AGGCCTTCGGCACTTTAATCACCACGGCGTCCAGGGACATCTCGACGTTGACCAGGCCGATTTGCTGCATTTCCCTTTGTGCCAGTTGTTTCAACGCGTCGTCCGACATCGCCCACAAGGCATCGGTGTCTTTGCAGAAAAACTCCAGCCCCATCCAGATGGTACCCTTCGCGGCAACCATGTGGGGACTCCAGTTATTGAATACCTGGACACGGCCAACTTGCACGCCGGGTTCCTGAATATAGATCCAGTTGTCCTGAAGCTTCCTCGGCAAGTCTGACGCGTTGTAGAGCAAGCCTACCGTGATGAAATCCCTGTAGGCAAGGGTGCACGCGGTCTGGTTGATGCGTTCAGACCATCGGTCGCTGGATGCGGCGACGAGGTCCTTGATGGGCATGGTCGAGATCACGTCCGTGCAACTCAGCCGTTGCGTCGTCTCGCCCCCGACGGTGTAATGCACCGCATCGACCTTTGCTTTTGTAATTGCGATCTTATTTGCAACGGCATTCAGTATCAGGGTGCCGCCGTTGGCCACGAATATGCTGGCTACGGTCTCCCACATCTGGCCCGGGCCGTACTTTGGATAAATGAATTGTTCAATGAGCGATGTTTGAGCCTCATCGCCTTTACCCAGGCCCAGTGAAACCTTAACAGCGTGTGTCAGTGCTTTCATGATCGACAGGCTTTTGATTCGCTGTGCGCCCCACTCCGCACTGATCTCGGAACAGGGGACACCCCACACCTTTTCGGTGTATTCCTTGAAAAACTGCAGATACAGTAGCCTGCCAAATCGATTGGTCAGGAAATCTTCGAGCGATTTCTCTGGCTTGATGGGCCTGATTTTTGACCAGAGATAACTCAGGCCGAAGACGCCGGTTTTATACAGGCCAAGCTTTCGCAGGGTTTCGACGTTCAGTTTGAGCGGATAGTCAAAAAGCTGTCGGTTGTAGTAAATGCGCGACAAACGGTCTCGTATCAGCATCACGGCATCCGAATTTTGGCTGCCCTGACCTCTGGGCAGATCGGATCTGGCCTGTCCGCGATATCGCAGATTAAGTGGGGTATCGATCTGGTCGACCGCAATCGGCAATATATTGGCCCACCAGTTCATCACCCAATCGGATTTTGAAAAAAACCGATGCCCACCGATGTCAAGGCGATTGCCCTTGTAGTTCACAGTTCGGGATATCCCGCCAACCTGATGGCCTGCTTCGACGACCGTGATGTCCACAACCCCAGCCGCTTGAAGCTCCAGAGCCGCGGTTAATCCTGCGGGCCCGGCGCCAATGATCACAACCTTTTTCATGTCAGTCTTATCGAATGAGAAATACCGGGGCTGTGTAATGGACTCGGTTTAAGCATTTTAAATTTCATCTGACTCGCAATATATAGTCGTCAAGCGCTCACGCGAGCTTTTTTGAAAACGACAAATTTTCTGAATAGGTAGACACCGAGAAAGCTGAAGATGACCGCAACGAGTTTTGCCTCGTTCAGCATCGGGCCAAACAGGAAAACAAATGCGGTCACCACAAGGTAGGTCATGATCAGCCCCAATATGCCAGAGCTGACAAACAACAAGGCCTCGAAAATCTTCCGATGTTTTAGCCAACCTTCCGTGAAGACGCGTTCACCGATAAGAAAATAAGCGACGATTAATCCACTTAAATATCCGACCACTGCGGCTTGCGGCAAATCGATATGCCCCTGTTGAGCCGCGAGTCGATAAATGCCGTAATCAACCCCGAGGGCGATTCCGCTTGCAAGAAGATATCGAAGAAACTCAACAACCTGACGCTTCTTCAGGCGGCGTGAAAACAATGCCATCTAAGGTTCCCAATCATACAAAACCGAAATCGCCCATCGTTGCCTGGATTCTGACGCGTCTTCCAGAGACGCAATCTTTACAACGTCGACGCGTACAGCCGGTGTCGGCCAAAACGTTCCATTGTATAAAAAAAGCAGCCTATCTGCACAACTGCCCTTGCAGGCAACGTTTGCGAGTTCGCGTTGCCCCGTGGGGCGCGCAGGCGGCAGGGGAAATGCCAATAATGCAGGGACGATAGTGAGATTTAGAAAATATTTTCAACGCAGGTCATGAAAATAATGCGCATCGCCGGCGGTCATCCAAATTTTTACGTGGTGCGGGGACATCGGAATGTGAAGGATTGTCTATCTATTTGAGCGCTTTTGCTATTTCGCGCCCCACGAGCAGAGACCCGCCGAATGAAAGGTGATTTCCATCG
>JBAXLV010000527.1:0-2251 GCA_037134635.1 Alcaligenaceae bacterium | reverse complement strand
CCTAAGCCGCCACGAATGGGGCCAAATAACTGGCCCATCGAATCAAGCATATCTTCTGCCAATCCGCACTTTTCAAGTACGGCTCCCATCAGCGTAAAAAACGGGATCGCCAGAAGTAGGTCATTGGAAAGAATGCCAAAAATATTAAGCGGCAAGTTGTACATAAAAGCGGCGGGAAACCAACCCATCTGGATGGCAATAAAGCCGCACAACAAACCTAGCGCTGATAGCGAAAAAGCAACCGGAAACCCGATCAACATGATCAGGATCAAGCCCCCAAACATCAGAGGCGCAAATTCTTGCATTGTCATTGCAGAGGCCTCTCGTAATGCATATCCATTTCATAGGCGTTGTTGAGCCACGCCACGCGCTTAATGATTTCGGCTAAGCCTTGCAAGACCATTAAGGCAAACCCTAAAGGCAGCATCATCATCGCAGGCCAACGCGTCAGTCCGCCAGCATTAGGCGAGCCCTCACCTGAAGCCAGCATTTGCAGAAATAAGGGCCACGACAGATAAAAGAATAAGACCATCGCTGGCATCAAGAAGAAGATCAAGCCAAACAAATCGATGTAGGCACGGCTGCGCGTCTTAAGCATGCCGTAGATCACATCGACCCGCACGTGTTCATTCACACGTAAGACCTGGGCCGCACCCAGCATGACACACGCCGCGAAGAGATACCATTGGATCTCAAGCCAACCGTTCGAGCTATAGGAGAACGCGTAACGCATAAAAGCATTACCCGCACTGATGCCTGCGCAAAGTAGCACCGCCCATTTTGCAAACACGGCAAAAAAGTCTGTCAGCCGGTCAACAAAACCGACAACAACAAGCAACTGTTTCATTTTGGCTCCGAGAGGTCTCTGGCAAAAAAGGTCAAACACCTTCTATTGCCAACACGCCAACTCGTCATCATAACGAAATGTGCGCCTCCACGCCGAAAACCAGGGGCTTAGTTATATGGGCAGATACCCTAAGAATCGCCCCTGGCCGGTGAATTAGCTTAAGTCTTGAACCAGGGAGGCAAGTGTCGCATCCGGCAGCGTTTCGACATGCATTGGATACTCAACGTGCTCACAGCCCACCATCATTTGGGCACCCGCTAGAAGCGATTTTTTGGCGGCTGCGGGCAATTCAAATCTTAAAAAATGAACGGCTGAGGTTTTTGCCGAGGTCGAGCGCTCAAGGTCTTCGTTGGCAATCGCGTATATGCGAGGTTGTCCTTCAACCTGAACGAACATCTTATGCTCAACGCCGATAAGCTTTGCCAACGCGATTTTTCGATCTGCCTCGTTGGGATATTCAAGCATCATGGTCGCTTTAAAGTTTGAACCGTCTGGCACCAGTGGGTTGTAGGCATCCAGCTCATCTTGAATGCCTTCGTCTTCAAATACCTTTTCAACACGCAACATCTCTTGAATCTGATATCTCATCAAAAATTCATTTTCAAAAATAATGTTCAAGTGCTCGCCAAGTGCGACGGTTCGAAGGCGTCGCTGTTCGATCGCCTGTTTGCGCATTTCGGGACGAGCCTTGTGGTACGCCTCAAGCGTCAACAAGCTTTCACGCGTGATTTTAGTCATGATGTTCTTCTCTTCATTATTCTGCATAGTCATTGTTTAAAGTCCGTACGCCTTGGCAATCAAGGTCAACGGATGCGCCATCTCTGCGCTCGCTAAACCATTTTCTTTCATGCCCTGTTCGATATGGTGCCCGGCCAGTTGGCAATCCGAGCTGATGTAGTTCGGCTCGTTATTTGCCATTGCTTTGAACACGGGCTTACCGATCTTCATGGCCGTGTCATGAAACTCTTTTTTGACACCCCAGGTACCCGAATGACCTGAGCAACGTTCAACCACATTGACTTCAGTGCCTGGCACAAGCTTGAGCATTTCAGCCGTTTTTTTGCCCACGTTTTGCACCCGCGAATGACAAGGGACGTGATAACTGACATGGCCGAGATCTTCTTTGAAGTCTGTTTTCAACAAGCCATCTCGGTTGCGTGCGATAAAGTATTCGAACGGATCCCACATCGCGTCTTTTACCAACTGCACGTCTGCCTCGTTAGGAAACATTAAGGGCAGCTCTTGCTTGAACATGAGCGTGCACGAAGGGATTGGGGTCAAGATTGCATAGCCTTCGCGCGCAAGCTTAGCGAGCTTGGGAATGTTCTTGTCTTTGTTGGCAGCGACCGCATCCAAATCGCCGAGCTCAAGTTTAGGCATGCCACAGCAGGCTTCTTTATTAAC
>JBAXLV010000526.1:0-2259 GCA_037134635.1 Alcaligenaceae bacterium | reverse complement strand
CGACCCCTGCTGGCAGCCGATCAATAAAAGCCTGATCAAACTCGCAGCCCACAAACGAAGCATCTAAAAATCGCCCGTCAACACACACGACACGCGCTTTAAAGCCAAGCGACAAAAACTCTTGCACTAGGGCCAAACGGTTTTCGTTCCATAACGGCAAGTGGGCTTGCAGGCCCGCCTTGGGTGCACTCACTGAGCAAAGCTTTACCGTCAAAGACGTTCGCTATCATTGCCACGACTTCGAAATGGAAATTGATTTATCAATCGAACTTGTCGTTGACTGCAGTTTTGAACAAGCCTTCGATCTTCGCAGGCGTGTAATCGAAGCAATTACCCGTAGACACGAAAATTCCTTAACAGACCTGATTCATCTTTGGGTAGACTCTTTGTCGGATGACCACGATCCCAACGACCAACCCTAAACTTAACATCCCGAATTATCAAACATTGTTCGTCTACAATTTCATGATCAAAATAATGAAGAGACAACAATGGCTCACCAAACCTCCGCTAGCCCTGCCCGCTTCGGGCTCGCCCTCGCACTCACTCTCTTATTTACTCACCCCACACAAGCCCAAACCCCCGACCCCTACCCCGCGCGCCCGATCAAAGTCATCGTCGGTATCGGCGCAGGTAGCAACACAGATGCCCTTGGCCGTTTAGCCGCCAGCTTTTTATCCAAGCAACTCAACCAAGCCGTCGTGGTCGAAAACCGCCCTGGCGCCGGCGGCACCATCGCCGCTGAAGCCGTTGGCACGGCCGCACCCGATGGCTACACCCTCTTGTGGGCCAGCTCATCGATCCCTATGTTTCCGCACATGTACTCGAACCTCAAATTCGACCCGATCAAAGATTTGGTGGGCGTAGGTGGCGTGGCTGAAGGCGGCCTTGTGATCCTCACGCGCCCAGACGCCCCTTGGAAGACACTCGCTGAAATGATTCAATATGGCAAAAGCAAACTAGCTGGCGCAATCTCTTACGCCTCGGCAGGCATTGGCAGCAATGCCTACTTGTTTTCAGAGATCTTTGCGCAAACCGTTGGGCTTGAGTTTTTGCACGTTCCCTATAAAGGCTCATCCGCGGCGCTCGCGGATATCGTTTCAGGGCAAGTCGATTTTGTGTTTGACGGCCCCTCTACGGCCATCCCGCAAGTTGACTCAGGCCGCGTCAGGGCGCTTGCCTTCTCAACCAAAAATCGCAGCAGCTTTATGCCCAACACCCCAACGCTTAACGAAGCCGGTGCAACTGGCTTTGGTCAGCGCACCTGGTTGGCATTTTTTGCGCCCGCAGGCACGCCAAGTGCCGTTACTAAAAAACTATCTGATTCGATCGGTGCGTTTGTACCAACCCCCGCCTTCAGAAAAGAACTTGGCGGGTTGGCGCACGAACCCATGCCTATGACAGGTGAGGCGCTCACAAGTATGATCAAAGAAGAAGCCGTGCAATGGGACGTGACACTTAAGTCGCTTAAGTTGCAGCCTTCAAAATAGCCGCATAAGAATAACCGCATAAAAATAGCCCCATTGTTAAACGAGCCACAACATAGCCATGACAAGCACCCGCCCCCCAGCAGTCGAATGCACGTTCACCATCCACAATTTCACCTTCGAATCCGGTGAAACCATGCCCGAGCTACGCGTTGGCTACGTTATGTACGGCACGCTTAACGCCAAACGCGACAACCTCTGTTTAGTCATGCCCGGCACCGGCAACTTGCGCCACAGCACGCTTGAACACGTTGGCCCCGGGCGCGCCTACGATACTGATCACTATTGCGTGGTGTGCACCGATGCCATCGGAGGTGGCACCTCATCACAACCTGCTGACGGCTTGCACCAGCGGTTTCCTAAGTATTCGATCCGCGACATGGTCCATGCGCAATATCTGTTGGCACGCGACGGCCTGGGGCTTGGGGTAACAACACAAGTCGCTTTGCTTGCCGGTGCCTCAATGGGTGCCTTTCAAACCCTTGAGTGGTTGATTCATTACCCCGACTCAGTGCGCAATGCCGTGTTGCTGGTGCCAGGTTGGCAAGCCAACAACACCTTCAAAATCGCCACAGCCCGCATGTTTGATTTCATCGAGCTTGATGCGAATTGGCAAGGTGGTGCGTATACCGTTCAACCCAAAGCGGCACAACTTGCTGCGGGCAAACATTATTTTGCTTGGACCGTGACGGATGATTATCTTGAGCGCACTGATTACGCGCAGGTTCAACAAGAGGCAAAGGCTGCCGGCGACTGGTTTGCACATTGGGAT
>JBAXLV010000525.1:0-2262 GCA_037134635.1 Alcaligenaceae bacterium | reverse complement strand
CGTGAATGACGTAGCCCGATACATTGATACCGTAATCGGTATCAGGTTTGCGCACGATCTCACCTTCAACGGTGATACGCACGAGGCTCGAGGCGGTGATCTCTTTGTAAAGCAAGCCATACAAGTTGATCAATAAATCTTCAGTACCTGGGATGCGTTCAGTAATGTGGTTATAGATCATGTCCGTCATGCCATACTTATCCATCAGGCGATAGCAGGCTGCGAGAGTGACGCGCGTCTCCCATTCTTCAGGGCTAACTTTGCCCTTTAATGGTTCAAATTGTGTTGAAAATTTTTGACTCATGTAGGTCTCCGGAGTGGTTCGTTCGATGTTATCAGGTCAGCCGAAGCGATCGGTCGGCCTTGACGAAATAGCGCTATATTTTTAAACATATGCCCGACCAGGTAGGGCACGTTATCGTAGACGCCCGCAGCAGAGTGCGGTGTTGTCACCACCTGATCCATCAGAAAGAGTGGATTGTCAGCGCGCGGGGGCTCTGCTTCATACGTGTCTAAGCCCGCACCAGAAAGCTGTCCTGTTTGTAAGGCTTGAACTAAAGCAGGCTCGTCGATGAGTTCACCGCGTGCAGTATTAATTAGAATCGCACCGCGTTTCATTTTTGCAAAGGTATCGCTGTTGAAACGATGGTGCGTTTGCGCAGACAGGGGTGCATGTAAGCTGAGTACATCGCTTTGAGCCAATAGACTGTCAAAATCAACGTAGCGTGCTCGAAGGCGGTTTTCGATTTCGGAGGCTACCTGTCGTCTGCTGTGATAAATGATGTTGACATCAAAGCCGCTTAGGCGCTTGGCGACATGTTGCGCGATGCTGCCAAAACCGAACATGCCGACCGTTTTTCCTTCGAGCTTACTGCAGACCGTGCGCAGATCAATTGCGATCCATTTTCCTTCGCGTAAGCTGCGATGCGCGACGGGTAGACGACGCGACACCGCCAGCATTAACAGAACGGTGTGTTCAGATACTGGAGTAGAGGTCGCCCCAGCTGTGATCGCAACAACAATCCCTTTTTCTTTTGCAGCGGCAAGATCGATCTTGTCAACACCAATACCCCATTTTTGAATCATTTTTAAACGAGGCGCTTGCCGAATTAAGTCGCCATCCATATAAGTACCCACGACCATGGCGATGTCGGCATCGGCCAATAGCTTGGCGTGCTCGTCTTTTGATGTGGTTTGCGCAAAGTTAATCGTGCAGTCAGAGGGCAACAAGGCGCGCACGACATCAAGCGTTGCACTGGCCATTGGCGTTAAAAAGGCGATATGCATAGGGATCAAGTTGGTGGGTTCAGCAGGTTGAGCTTAGTTGGGTAGCGTTTGAATTTCACCACGCTCGACGAGCAGCACTTTGATATCCTTTTTAACGATCTTGCCATAGCCAGACTTGGGCATGACATCCCAAAAGAAAATATGGCGCGGCCAACGATATTTAGCGCAACGACCTTCAAGATAACCAAGTAATTCAGTTGCAGCCACCTCGCTTGCCTCTGTGCGTCTCACCACCACGGCTACGCCGATCTCGCCCCACTTGGCGTCTGGCATGCCAACAATGGCGACTTCGGCCACCGCAGGATGCGTGAGCAAAACTTCTTCGACTTCGCGAGGGTAGACGTTAGAGCCACCCGAAATGTACATGTCGGATTCTCGGCCTGTGATGTATAGCAATCCGCGGGCATCCATTTTTCCGAGATCGCCGGTATGAAACCAGCCGCCTCTAAGCGCCTTCTCGGTGGCCTCAGGATTACCGTGATAGCCGGCGAAGACACCGGGCCCACGGCAGCAAATTTCACCGATTTCACCGGTTGCAACGCGTTCAAGTTTTTCGTTGAGAATGGCAACTTCCATGCCAACTCTTGGACGGCCGCAAGAGCCGATATTCGCATTTTCGTCCTGATCGTCAGCCGAATGCATGTCGGGTGGAAGCACTGTAATGTTGCCGGTGACTTCGCCTAAGCCAAAGTACTGAACGATCACTTTGCCTAATTTTTCGAGTGCGCGTTTTTGGTCGGCGCGGTACATCGGTGCACCGGCGTAGACCATGTAGCGCAGCGAACTGTGATCATACTGATCCACCGCAGGGTGCTCGACTAACATTTTGACAATGGTGGGTACGGTAAAAAGATTGCTCACGCGATAGCGTTCGACCAGCTGCCAAAAAAGTTCTGGATCAAATTTCTCGCTTGACATCAAAATCGTCGCGGCTCCGCGCGCAACGTTGAGCAGCGCATGAATACCCGCACCATG
>JBAXLV010000524.1:0-2263 GCA_037134635.1 Alcaligenaceae bacterium | reverse complement strand
CCGGCAACAAATTGTTGATCGTCACATTATGTTTAACCGTTTGACGCGACAACCCCGCAATAAAACCGGTTAAGCCCGCGCGCGCACCATTTGATAAACCAAGATGTTCAACCGGATGCTTCACCGACATCGACGTGATATTGACGATACGACCGAATTTGCGCGCAATCATCTTATCGACGGTCGCACGAATCAATTCGATCGGTGTAATCATGTTGGCATCCACCGCTGCGAGCCAGTCTTCACGGCTCCACTCACGAAAATTACCAGGCTTAGGCCCACCCGCGTTCGTAATCAAGATATCTGGATCGGGGCAAACAGCCAACACCTTCGCACGCCCTTCAGGCAGGGTGATGTCTGTCGCGATGGTCGTGACCTTGACCCCTGTTTCAGCGCGAATGCTTTGCGCCGCCGCTTCAAGCGCCTCTTGACCGCGCGCGAGCATCACCAGATCGACACCCTCTCGTGCTAACTGTTGCGCGCAGGCCAAGCCCAGGCCCTTGCTCGACGCACAAACGATGGCCGTACGGCCACGAATTCCTAAGTCCATGATGTCTCCTCAATATTTTCTATCAGCCAAGCATAGCAACAAGTCGGCCTGCGCACATCTGTTAAATTGATTTGCACCGACCGAATGCGCTAAAGGACTCTTGCCATGGATCGCACCATCTTCATCATCAACCCCAATTCAACGCAGGCCGTCACAGATGCGTTTGACGCGGGCTTGGCCTCACTACGCTTAGAAGGTGGGCCCAAACTACGCAGCCTGACGCTCACTGAGGGGCCCCCCGGCATTCAGTGTCAACTTGATGTTGAAAACGTCACGCTGCCCCTCGTCAAGCTGGTGCGCAAACTTGATGCTGAGCATGGTGATGCTGCCGCCGGCTATGTGATTGCCTGTTTTAGTGACCCCGGTTTGCACGCTATTCGCGAAGCCACCTCAAAACCCGTCTTGGGGGTGATGGAAAGCGCCATGCTCACGGCCATGACGCGAGGCCACAAGGTGGGGGTCATCGCGATTTTGCAACAGTCGATTGCACGACATCTGCGCGCCTTTGGTGCCATGGGGATCCTAGACCGCGTGGCCGGTGAGCTGCCCCTTGGGATGCAAGTCGTTGAATTGTCGGACTCGACCCGCACACGCGCGGGGCTCTTGGCCGTTGGCACACGGCTGCGTGATGAGAAGCAGGCCAACGTTGTGGTGTTAGGCTGCGCCGGCATGGCCGAACATCGCGGCTGGCTTGAGCAACAACTTGGGATTCCGGTGATCGAGCCGGCTCAGGCGGGTGCTTCAATGGCGCTTGGACGGGTGCTGCTTGGTGCGGGTTAAGTCAAACCACGCGCAGGGTTCAGGTATAAAAAAAGCTGCTCACGCAGCTTTTTTTACGAACACGTTTGAGACCTATCAAAACGGAATATCGTCATCCATATCGGCCAGATTCGCACCGCCCGCCACCGGTGCCGCTGGGCGCTGAGCTTGTTGCGACCGTGCGGCAGGACGTGGCGCGCCTGAACCACCTTCAGCACCTGGCGCACCGCCACCCTCACCACCATCACGCCCACCCAACAATTGCATGTTGTCGGCAACAACTTCAGTCGTGTACTGATCGACACCTTCTTTGTTTTGCCATTTGCGGGTCTTGATGCGACCCTCAACATACACGGGGCGACCTTTACGCAGGTATTCACCTGCGATTTCAGCTAAGCGGTTGTAAAACACCACGCGATGCCATTCGGTTTCTTCGCGGCGCTCGCCCGAGGTTTTATCTTTCCAGCTGCTTGTGGTTGCAATCGACACATTACACACGGCCGCGCCGTCTGGGCTGTAACGCACTTCGGGGTCGCGTCCAAGATTACCCATCAAAATTACTTTATTGACCGAGGCCATGCCGAGCTCCTTAAAAACTGATCCAACGATACCCTCACGGGCTCGCACCAAACGTTATGATTATCCAAGCGGCCTGCCAGTGCTAGGCGCAAAACTACGCTATGCGACAGTTTACGGCAGGTTTTAGCCTAAAAACCGCCCTGAACAGCACGTCCTGCATCATCCAATCCCGTTAAGTCTTACAAACATACCCCGCCCGCCCAGACGGGGTATATTATTTACACGGATTTTGTACCCAACCGAACGGATAGACCTATGATTCAAGCGACCCCCAGCGGACAAGGCCTTGGCGCACGTGTCGACAACATCGACCTTTCGCAGCCATTGTCTCAAGAACAATATAAAACCATTGAAGGCCTCTTGGGCAAATATGGT
>JBAXLV010000523.1:0-2266 GCA_037134635.1 Alcaligenaceae bacterium | reverse complement strand
CTCATGGGTGGACCTTTGTTAACCATGTGGATGGTGAATCGTACTGCAGCCTAAACGTTTAGCGTAAGCCTTTGAATGCCTCGATTGCACGCACTCGACTGCTACGTAAATCGACGATTTGTTCGGGATAATTCAGAGCGCGACGGGCTGCAGCGCTCGGGTCGTGAATCTCTTTGGCCGAAAGGCTTGCAAGCTCGGGTACCCAGTGTTTGATAAAACGACCCTCTGCGTCAAACTTTTCTGACTGACTAATAGGATTAAAGACCCTGAAATAGGGGGCTGAATCTGCGCCCGTTGAGGCACTCCACTGCCAGCCTCCGTTGTTCGCTGCAAGCTCGCCGTCAATCAGGTGTTGCATAAAAAAAGTTTCTCCCAAACGCCAGTCAAGCAGCAGGTTTTTGGTTAAATACATGGCGACGACCATGCGCAGACGATTATGCATCCAGCCTGTTGCAAGAAGTTGACGCATCGCGGCATCGACGATGGGCACGCCCGTGCGGGCTTGCGACCATGCCTTGAAATCTTCAGGCGCCGTTCTCCAGACCACGGCATTGGTTTCGGGGCGCATCGGCTGATGCATTGAAAGGGTGGGGTAGCCGTGCATCAAGTGTTGATAAAACTCGCGCCATAAGAGCTCATTGATCCAGACAACAATGCCGCGTTGGCCCGTGTCTGATTCACCTTGATTCATGTGCATGGCAACATGCAAGCACTGGCCTGCCGATATGAGTCCTGCCGCCAGATAAGGCGACAAGACGCTTGTGCCCGGAATGGCAGGAAAATCTCGATCTGGCTGATACTGTGCCATGCGCGTTTGCGCAAACTGTTCAAGTCGAGCGTGCGCGGCTTCGGTGGTTGCAGGCCAGGCGTCTTGCAGCGATTTTTCTGTGACCGCTAACAGAGGCGTCAACTCTTTTGGTAAAGCGTCGGATGACGGTAGACCTTTATTCGCTTGTTTTTTTGGCAGCGCGCTAAGTTGATAGGGCGTGGTGCGTAGTTTGTCGCGACACGCTTTAGAAAAAGGCGTAAAGACACGATAGTAGGCGTCTGCACCTGTCTTCACGCTACCTGGAACAAGCAACGTGCCACCGTGATGGCCTATGAGCGCGATGTTGTGCTCGCCGAGCAAACGATAGGACGCCCGATCGCGCCTGCGTTCATTGACGCCCTGTTCACGATTGCAATGTACGCTTTGTACAGCATGCTGTTGACAAAACGCTAGAAGAGCGGCGGGTACATCTACCCACTGGTCGACCACCAGGATCTTGAGCGGGATATTCAGTCGCTCAAGTTCAATGCGTAAGCTTTGTATCGCGCGTAACCAAAAATCGATTTTGATGGCGGAGTCATGATGGCTGTGCCATTGCGCGGGGGATGCAATAAAGAGGCCGATGACAGGCCCTTGAGTTGCTGCCGCCGCCAAGGCGGGCTGATCAAGTACACGTAAATCGGTCCGAAACCAACATACAGACGTCATCGGCGCGTTACCGTTTTAGCTGCCAGTTTTTTAGGGCAGCGAGCGTATTGGTGACGTGCTGATCAGGATTCATGCCACTATGTACAAATAAGATTTTTTGATCTGGCGTGACCACATAGGAAATACGACTGGCCATATCGGGTTTGAGCATCATCCCCGCATCATAGGCCTTGATGATGCTTCGATCGAGATCTGCAGCCACCGCGAACTTACCGCCACAAGGCCCTTCAGAAAACTTTTTTAAGGTATCGAGATCGTCAGAGGAGACGCCAATGACTGTGGCTTTGAGCGCAGCAAATTGGTCAGTTGCTTCAGCAAAAAGTTGTGCCTCGATGGTGCAGCCGGTGGTAAAAGCTTTGGGATAAAAGTAAACAACAACAGGCCCTTTTTTAAGCGCCTCTGCAAGTACAAAGGAATATGTTTGACCTGCTAAAGCGGCCGGTGCAGTAAAAGTTGGGGCTTGGGCGCCCGGTTTGAGCTCGGCCCAGGTGATTGTTGGGAGCAGAAGAGCAACCAGCAAACAGAGTCTCTGACTAATTTTTTTGAGAGGCATCAGCGGCGTTCCGTTCAAATACTGCGTGAAAAAAAGCGTACATTAGCAAGAGTACCAAGTTATTTGTGGGGTGTGCGATGAAAATATTTTATATCTTTGAAATTAAACCCTTGGCGCGTCTTGGGTGGTTGGTGATTTTTTTGTTAGGGATGGCAGGTGCATCTGCTCAAACGCTGCTGCCTTTGCCTGAACCTCCTACGATCCACTGGCCTGAACCCGAGCCCGAGCGCTGGACC
>JBAXLV010000522.1:0-2276 GCA_037134635.1 Alcaligenaceae bacterium | reverse complement strand
TGTGCGCCAAAAGGCTTTGCCCGTGGTGCCAGGGTGCTCAGTGACTTCAACGTTTGACCAGTCTGTTGTGCCAAACGGAATATTGTTAATTTGCATAATATCCCTTGAGTTTTAAAGGTTTTAGCCCCATTGTGAAAGGGTGTCCACCTTTTTGGCGCGCCTTGAGCCGCCACACATATGGAATTCAAAGACTACTACAAGATTCTTGAAGTGCCGCGCGAAGCTTCGCAGGATGATATCCGTAAAGCGTATCGTAAGCTTGCGCGCAAGTATCACCCTGACGTCAGCAAAGAGCCGAATGCTGAGGCACAGATGCGTGACATCAATGAAGCCAATGACGTGTTGCGCGACACTGAAAAACGTGCGGCCTACGACGGGGTGGCTGCTCAGGTGTCGGGCGCCAATGGGGCTGCGCCCGGGCCCGGTTGGGATCAAGGGTTTGAATTTTCGGGGGCAAATGGGGCTGACCCTAGCCAGGCTGAGTTTCGAGACTTCATGGCGGGCCTGTTTAAACAGGCGGCGCAACAACGGCGTACGCAAGGGCGTGGTCAAGGATTTGATTCGGGTCAAGGTCAGGCACAAAACTTTCGTGGTGAAGATCATCACGCAGATATTGAAATCACGCTTGAGGACAGCTTTGCTGGTGTCACGCGTGAACTGAGCTTGCGCTCGGTGCAATTGGACCCTCAGGGGCAGCCTCAACTCGTGAATCGCACCTTAAGTGTCAAGATTCCTGCGGGTGTGAAGGCGGGGCAAATGATTCGTTTGGTGGGTCAAGGAATGCCGGGCGAGGGTTCAGGTGCCGCAGGTGATTTGTTCTTAACGGTGCATTTTGCTGCGCACCGCCTATATCAAATAGACGGCCGTGATCTCACGATGAAGTTGCCCATCACGCCTTGGGAGGCCGCGCTTGGCGGTAAGGTGCACGCCCCAACCTTGGCCGGGGCCGTCGAAGTCAATATTGCAGCAGGCAGTAAGCAAGGCGGCAAATTGCGTTTGCGTGGCAAGGGTTTGCCAGGCGATCCGCCTGGCGACTTGTATTTAGTACTTGATATTGTTTGGCCCACTGCAGATAGCGAAGCCACGCGCGCCGCATATGAGCAGTTAGCCAAGGTTGCGGCGTTTAATCCGCGCCGTCATTTGGGGGTCTCAGCATGAGCAACGTGACGGTATGTGCAGCGGTATTGGTCGATGAGCAGGCGCCCATCACGATTCATGAGTTGGCAAGGTTTTGCGATCAGCAGATTGAGTGGGTCGTGACCCTAGTCGAGCACGGCGTGTTGCAGTCACTTCAGCAGCCCGAGCAGCCCGAACTGTGGGTGTTTACGAGCCTGGCAGTGGCCCGTGCGCGGCAGGTGGCGCGGTTACAGCGCGAGTTTGATGTCAATCTCGATGCTGCAGCGCTGATTGCCGATTTGATGCAAGAGATCGGCCAATTACGAGCAGAGTTAAGTAATCTTTCACTCAAGTAAATCATTGATTTTGTAATAAGCAAATGACTTATTAGTCGTTTAAGAAATATAGGGCCCTATCCTACACTTCCAGTCCGAACCCGCGTGGCGGGGATGAATAGAATGGATTGAGTGATGCTTGCCCCACTGACCAAAAGCGCTGATTATGTCTTACAAGCCAAGGGCCTGCGCCTGCAGTATGGTCTTGAGACGCCCTTAATCGATGGCCTGGATTTTGCAGTGTCGGCCGGCGAGATCGTGGCGATTCTAGGCCCAAGCGGAGTTGGCAAATCGAGTTTGTTACGCATTTTGGCCGGCCTCCAGTCTCCTGCTCAGGGCACGGTGCAAGTGGATGGCGCACCGCTTTTGGGCACCCATCCCCGTGTCGCGATGGCGTTTCAAGACCCCAGCCTTTTGCCATGGTTAACGCTTGAAAAAAATGTTGCCTTCGGTTTGGACTTTAAACATCAACCCCATTTATCGGCCGCTGAAAAAAAACAGCGTATTGATGTCGCCATCCGCGAGGTTGGCTTAGAGCACGCGCGCCACTTGATGCCGGCTGAGTTGTCGGGTGGGATGGCCCAGCGTACAGCGCTTGCACGCTGTGTAGCGCGACAGCCCGAGGTTATTTTGTTAGATGAGCCGTTCGGGGCGCTCGATGAAGTGACGCGTGCGACCATGCAAAAGTCGTTGTTGAAGCTGCGTGAAGACCTAGGCACTGCTGCTGTATTGATCACGCACGATATCGATGAAGCGTTGCAAGTTGCCGACCGGATTGTGCTGTTGGGTGGTGCGCCTGCGCACTGCCTAGGTGAGTGGGAAATC
>JBAXLV010000521.1:0-2281 GCA_037134635.1 Alcaligenaceae bacterium | reverse complement strand
TGCAGCCGGCTTGGGGGTCGGACGGGTACTGAGCTTTAAGTGTGCAAGCCCCCATTCGCCCTCAATTTGAAATACGCGCATTACATTCAACCTATATTTTTAAGTTTTTACTAATTCTTTCAAGCAACATTTCAGTCGAACCATCAACCAACGTCGCAACTTGTGCCGCAGCAACATGACGCATCAACGGATAAGTATCGCGTAAACCTTCTGCACCCATGGCATGTAATAACGCCGGTAAATGTCGTTGCGCGGCGCGCGTGGCAAACACCTTAGCCTTTGCCGCCAGATCTTGCGACCGACCTCCCTCGTCTATTGCCTGTGCCGCACATTGAACCAACACACTGGCAGCTTCAAGGTCGACCGCTGCCTCAGCGAGGACCCAACGCCAGCCTTGATGTTGTTCTAAGACTTGACCAAAGGTTTGTCGCCGTTGACCATATGCTTGCGCAATTCGTAGGCTTTCTTGCAACATGCCAACACACATCGCTGCGACATACACTCGAGCGCCATTGATGGATTCGAGCGCTCGCTTAAACGCCAGACCTGGAGCGTGCAGCACTTCGTCATCCCGCGCAACATATCCCTGCAAACGAAAGCCGGCCGTGCTGCTAAATGCCGCCACTGAAGTGAACGCATCACCAGAACGCTCGAAACCTTTGCGCTTTGCCTCAATCACAAAAGCAGCAATCCCGGCGGCACCCGCGCCAGGCTGTGTCTGCGCGTAGACTAAAAATACATCCGCAATTTTGGCATTGATGATCCAAGCTTTTTCACCTTGCAAGCGCCAGCCGTCTCGCGTTTTAACGGCAAGAGTTGTGATTGCTGAAAAATCCGATCCGGCCCCAGGCTCAGTCAAGGCGGTACAACCAATCAAGTTGCCACTCAACAACCCCGGCACCCAACGCTTCGAGACCGCGCTAGGCAACCAACGTGACACATGATCGGCCACATTCTGTGAGTTGATCACTGCCATTGACACACCGAAATCCACACCGGCTAAGCGTTGGGCAAGCTTCGCTTTGATCGAATAAGGCGCGCCAAAGCCACCATGCTCTAGTGCGACTTGAACTCCAGTCAGACCGAAACTTGCGGCAAGAGCGATTCGTTTTCGCTCGCGAGCCGCATCATAGGGGCCAAGCAAAGACTCGGGGCTCATTGCCTGAGCGCAAAAGCGCTCGAGCTGCTCAAACCATTGGGTCAGACTACGCGTGCTGTGCATCAATGCTCTCAACGTCTTTTAAAGAGACTCGTCAACCAAACCCAAGCATGGGTCAAGAGTGGAATAATGCCGCGTGGCATAAAAATTGTTGTCAATACTAGCAACAAACCATACACGATGAGTCGATACGTTTCGGCAACCCGCAACACCTCAGGTAAAGCGACCACGAGAAAAGCACCGACGGCAGGGCCCGCCAAGGTACCACTCCCCCCCAGAATCACTGCCAAAATTGCGTTCAAAGACTGATCGACACCAAAGGGTTCAGGATTGAGGAACCCAATGAAATGCGCATACAGCGCCCCGGCAACACCACACAAGGCGGCACTCAGCACAAAGGCAAACATCTTATAGCGCCAGGCGAACACCCCCGCCGCGTCAACCAGTGGCTCGTTTTGCCGAATCGCCAACAATACCCGCCCAACCCGCGAATGTAAAACTAAACCACAAACCGTCGTGGCCAAGACCGCAAATATCAGCGTGAGGTAATAGTAAGCTGTGCGTGTTTCAAAGTTAACGATCAGGCCCAAAACAGAAAAATTTTCTGGCTTAGGGATACCCGTGATACCAGATTCACCGCCTGTCAACGAGCTGAAATTAATCAGCACAATAAAAATCACAAGGTTATACGCCATCGTCACAATCGCAAAATAATGGCCCTTAACCCTTAGACTAGGATATCCCACCACGACCGCTAACAAACCGGCAACCAAAGGGGCACAAGCCATGCTTGTCCAGACGGACCATCCAAGCTTACTCGTCAACAACGACGACGCGTAGGCGCCGACCCCCATAAAGCCAGCGGCGGCGATTGACACATAGCCGGTAAAACCTTGCACCAGATTTTGACCTTGCGCAACGATCACCCAAATCAAGGCCAAAATCCCTAAATGCAAAAAGTAAGGCACCTGCACCATAGCGGGCGCGAGCACTAGCGCCATCAGGCTCAGCAGCGCCCAGCCATAGGTTGCTTTCGCTGTACTCATTTTTTACCCAACAGGCCTTCAGGCCTAAACAACAACACCACAATCATGACTAAAAATGCGATCACATCTTTATACG
>JBAXLV010000520.1:0-2282 GCA_037134635.1 Alcaligenaceae bacterium | reverse complement strand
CCTGGTCACGCCAAACTTGGCTAGTGTCTGGAGTGGTTATGCCCAACCAGGCATCCCGGATGGGCTGACACGTATTCGCAAAACCGCCGAATGCGCGCGGGTATATTTGCATCCCGAGGGGCGCTTGTTCAAGGTCGGCGATGTGATGCGTCTGCCCGACTATGCGCATACGCTAGAGCGACTCGCCAAAGGTGGTTGGCGCGAGTTTCATCAAGGCGCGCTCGGCGATGAAATCGCTCGCGACCTAGAAGCGAATGGCGCCTTCGTGACTCGCCAAGACTTGGCCGACTATCAACCCGAAGAGAGCTTGCCCTTAGTGGGTTCTTATCGAGGTTATGAGGTACGCTCTAATCCGCCACCAGGCAGTGGAGCCACCTTGATTGAAATGTTGCAGATCCTAGAAAATTTTGATCTGAGCGCACTCGATCATGGTTCTGCAAAGCATATAGATTTAGTGGCGCGCGCGATGGCTGCCGCACACGTTGATCGCAACGCTTATCTAGGCGACCCACGTTTTGCAGACGTCCCGACCGAGATGCTGATTTCTAAAAAGCGTGCAGCGTATTGGGCTGACCGAATCAAGTCGGGTCGTTATGCAGGTGGCCAAGAAGAGGCGCCACCAGGATGCACCTCGCATGTGTGCGTGATGGATGTGCAAGGCAATGCGGTATCGATGACGCATACGCTTGGCACAGCCGCGGGTGTCGTCAGCCCGGGCTTAGGCTTTAACTACAACAATTCGATGAAACTGTTCGATCCAGTGCCGAACAAAAAGAATTCGATGGCCCCTGGTAAAGCGCGCACGACCGGGATGGTCCCGACCATGTTGCTTAAAGACGGCAAACCCGTGTTGTTAGCTGGTGCCCCAGGGGGGAGTGTGATCATCAGCGCCACTTTGCAAGCGATTTTAAATGTGGTGGATTTTGGGAAGTCGCCGGTTGAAGCGGTCACCGTCCCGCGCATTCATTGCGAGGGTCTGGGTATACACACAGAGGCCACAGTACCGCGCTCTGTCATCAAAGAGTTACGTGCATTAGGTCATACCGTTCATCAAAGTGCGCATAGCTTTGAGCCTAGTATGTCGCGTGCGCACGTGATCTCAACCATTGGTGGCCGTATGCGGGGCGGGGCTGACCCAAGGGGCGGGGCTGGGGTTGTGTACGCACGGTAAAGTTGCGTGACACTGATCAATATCTTGTTGAGTTAGCAGCCACTTTTTGTAGTCATCGGGAGCATCTGCCAATCATCAGGCAACCAGTTCAGAAACTAAATTTTGTACGCTCATGACTTCTACGTTGTCCTTAATTCTGTAGTTCTGGTCAACTGGGGCGACTAAGATTTTGCGATGAGCATTGACATCAACAGCTGCTTGATGAAAGCCTCGAGAGACCGTTGGTGCAGACGAGCGTTTGATTTCGATGACCCAGATTGGGCCGTGGCGAAAATCGATGACCAAGTCAGCTTCGGCACCCTGTGCAGTTCGGTAAAAACTGTAGTCTAGTTGAGGGGCTGCTGACATAATTTGTTCGATGACAAAACCCTCCCAGCTGAGCCCAGCGATCGGGTGTGATAAAACGCTTTCATAGTTTATTAAACCTAACAATGCGTGTACCAAGCCACTGTCACGCACATACACTTTAGGTGATTTAACAAGGCGTTTTCCGACATTGCCATGCCAAGCAGCCAGGCGGCGCACTAACATGAGGTCGCATAAGATATCTACATAACGGTGTACGAGTTGACCGCTGATAGCCAACGCCGTGGCGAGTTGCGAATAATTCAGTAAGCTGCCTTGCATGTGAGCAAGCATTGTCCAGAGACGGCGTAAGCTGGTTGCGGGGATGCGAGGGCCTAGCGCTGGGATATCTCGCTCAAGATAAGTGGCAATAAAAGCTTCGCGCCATCGAAAGCTTGAAATATCGTTTTTAGCCAGCCAAGATAACGGAAAGCCCCCTCGGACCCACAATGTTTGAAGTGGTTGAACGCCAGCAACTGATGCGGCACTAAGCTCTTGCACCTGAAATGGCGAGAGCTCGACTTGCACCATACGACCAGCTAGACTTTCACTAGACTGCTGCAGCAATACGCCTGTTGCTGAGCCGAGTAAAAGAAATTGCCCCGACGGTTCGCCTGCTCTGATACGAATATCAATAATTGCCCTGAGTACGGCAAAAATCTCTGGCAAACGTTGCACCTCATCCAAAATCACAAGCCTATTGCGATGGGTAAGCAAAAACGCTTCCGGGTCGTCGAGTTGTCGTTGTGCCGAGGGAAGCTCGAGA
>JBAXLV010000519.1:0-2295 GCA_037134635.1 Alcaligenaceae bacterium | reverse complement strand
TACGCGTGGCTTGATTAGCTGTATCCCGATTCCTGGGCGCACAATACCCGGCGGTAAACTCGGTACCATCCCGGGTGTGGTGCCTTCTTTACTGGGCGACATGACGGGCTGTGCGTTTCGTGGGCGCTGTGCTTCAGTGCAGAGCTCGTGTACAAGCAGCATCCCAGTGCATCAAACCTCGCAAGGGCATCAATGGCGCTGCGTGCTTAAGCCCATTGAGGTGCAATCAGCATGAGCGCGCTCATTCAAACCCACGACCTACAACGCAGCTTCAAGGTTCGCGCCGGCTTATTCAAACCGAATCAAACCCTGCACGCCGTGAACGGCATCAACCTTTCGGTCAACCGAGGCGATGTCTTGGGGATTGTGGGTGAATCGGGATGCGGTAAATCGACGCTCGCCCGAATGCTGTTAGGCTTGACGCCGCCTAGCCACGGCAGCGTGTCGTTTGACGGACAAGATCTGAGCAAGATTGATCGACGCGAACTCGCTAAACGTGTTCAGCCGATTTTTCAGGATCCGTATTCGTCTTTGAATCCAAGACGAAGCATTGCCTCGATCGTAGCGTTTCCATTAGATGTGGCGGGCCTGGGAAGCAAAGCCGAGCGTCGCAGCAAGGCGCTTGAAATGCTTGAACGCGTGGGCTTACCCGCGCGCTACGCCGACAACACGCCCGGGCAACTATCAGGCGGACAACGCCAGCGTGTGGCGATTGCGCGTGCCCTGGTGATGCACCCCGAAATCGTAGTGTGTGATGAGCCCACTTCAGCCTTAGACGTTTCAGTGCAAGCACAGATTTTGAATCTGTTGCTTGATTTGCGCAAAGAATTTAATCTGACCTATGTGTTTATCAGCCATAACCTAGCCGTTGTCGAGCATATCGCCACGCAAGTGGCTGTCATGTATCTAGGACGCGTGGTTGAACTGGCGCCCACCGCAGAACTTTTTAAAAATCCTCGTCACCCGTACACCCAAGCCTTGCTCGCGTCGGTGTTGACGCCAGAGCCAGGCCTGGGCTTGCCTGACCTTGGTCTTGGATTATCGTTTCCCGATCCCCTCCACCCCCCTTCGGGCTGCACCTTTCATCCGCGTTGTCCGCAGGCTACCGCCGATTGCTCTTCGCGACGGCCTGAGTTAGTAAAAAACGGGGTGAGCGAAGTAGCTTGTCATTTGTATCCGTCGTAACGTTCAAACAACAGCTAAATAGACTTACGGCGTGGCATCAAAGGTACGCAGTTGCGGCCTTACGCTTGGGCAATATTGACAATTTGATTCAATACCGCCAACGCTTGACTGAACACTGGCGCCGACACCTTTTTATCAGCATGTGGTTTAGCGCTGCGAAGTACCCAGTCAAACGACTTAGGCTGATGGCAAAGGATATAACTCGTTTTGCCGGCTTTTGAAGTGCCGGCTACGACCGCGAAAGGATTGCTCTCGTTGTACTCAGCGGTTGTCATCGGCAAGCCAATCACCAGAGACGTACGCTTATTGAAAGCTTTAGGCGAAAGCACCAAAAAGGGGTGTAAATCTCGCATCTCTCGATCTATCTGAGGATTGCAATCGATCCATATAAGGTCTTGCCGATCTGGCACCCAGGTTAACTTTGCTGTTACCAACGCTCAGCCCCACGCAGATCGTCAGACATGACTTCACCGCCGTGCTGCTTGGGATCAAACTTTGCCAAGCGCTGCGCCAAGGTTAGCTCAGGCTGAGCCACCGGCGTGATAATCACTCGCCCATGATCAACCACTATTCTGACCTTTTGGTCAGCCTGTAGATGCGCCTCGCGCGCAATACTGGCGGGCAAACGCAGGCCTAGGCTATTGCCCCAGTACTTCAGGTCTAATACGGCTTGTTCCACGGCTAATCCCCTCAACCCATTTGTATAAACATAAGTATAAACATCGATCTTAAATTTTGCAAGTTAGAGTCATCGAAGCTTGAATCAAAAACCTCTTGACCACCACACTCAGTCCAATTAGTCTCTTGCTGCTTGGATTTTGCATACAAAAAGGGATAACGTGGCCGATTCAAATCCAGATAGCTTTACCCAAACTTCTACTACGAGTTGGCTTGGTCGTATCGGCTCAAGTTTGGTAGGCGTGCTAATTGGCATTATTTTATTGCCCTGTGGCATTGCGCTGCTGTCCTGGAACGAAGGTCGTGCGGTCACTGCCGCAGCGGGTTTGAAGCGAGGCTTGGGCTCAATTGTAGAAATCACGGCCGATACTGTTAACCCACAAAATAACGCCAAACTGGTTTACCTGAATGGGACAGTCACGGGGGTCACGC
>JBAXLV010000518.1:0-2298 GCA_037134635.1 Alcaligenaceae bacterium | reverse complement strand
GACGCGAGGGATACCGTTTTGAACAAAATCTGACAGTTGCATTGTCAAAGACTGAAGACACAGCTGAAGCTCAACGCGCCTTTAAAGAAAAACGACCACCGGTCTATAAAGGTCGTTAACCCCCTCCCCTCTGTCAATCAATCTAGAACGTGAAAGCATGTATGAACCCAACTCTTAAAGATGACGCGTTTTACGACGCCTTCAAGCACGAGCTACAGTCCTTCGCAGACGAGCAATGCCCGCCTGAAGTGCGTGCTGTAGTCGCGAGCGGTGGAAAACTTGGTCGCGAACAATATAGTGCCTGGCAACAAAAGGTGTTCGCGCGCGGGTGGGGCGCACCGAGTTGGCCCGTTGAACACGGCGGTACGGGTTGGGATGTCAAACAGCGCCTCATTTTTGAAGAGGTGATGGCCGAATCACACTGCCCGCCAATCTATCATCATGGCGTAGGACACATCGGCCCCGTCATCATGAAATTTGGTACACCGGCTCAGCAACAGCGCTTTTTACCAAGAATTTTAGATGGCTCAGAATGGTGGTGTCAGGGCTATTCAGAACCCGGCTCGGGCTCTGATCTGGCTTCGTTGCGCACAAACGCTGTACTAGAGGGCGATCATTACGTGATCAATGGTCAAAAAATGTGGACCTCTCATGCACACGAGGCCGACATCATGTACACACTGGTCAGAACCTCAAAAGAGTCTCGCAAACAAGACGGCATCTCTTTGATTTTGATTCCACTTGATACGGCGGGCATATCGATTCGTCCGATTCGCACGATCGACGGTTGGCATCATGTGAATGAAGTGTTTTTAACCGATGTACGAGTTCATAAAAGCCACTTGGTTGGCGAAGAAGGACGCGCCTGGCGCTATGCCAAGTATTTGCTTGAGCGCGAGCGACTTCCCCCGGCCAGCGTCGCACGCCTCACTTTGTTATGGCAACGCGCCAAAATGCTAGTCGAAGGACAGACACTTAAAGATCGTGAGACGCGCGATTTAAGCAGCCTGTCGCATCGCTTACTGCTCATTGAAGGTGCCTTACTTGGTGCGCGCGAAATGCTTTCGAGTGCAACCGAAGCGCTGATGCAACAACAGCCCTTAGGAATGAAGCCCTCTGCACTTAAATTGCAATGCAGCGATTTAGCCCAACAAATCGTTGAGCTTGCCATCGATGCCGTTGGCCCTGAAGTTGCGACACGCTTTATTCACTTAGACGGAACTGAACACGACGACGCGCTCTGGGCACACAACTACCTCTATTTCAGAAGCCGGACGATCGCCGGAGGCACAACCGAAGTGCAACGCAATGTGGTGGCCCGTGAAATATTTGGAGAATGAGCAATGACCTTCACCACTCAAGCACTCGTTGCAGGACCCGTATTTGATGCAGCGCTGCGCTTTGCCGCCGACGGCGTTTCGCAACGCGAAGCAAACGCAACCGACCTGATTACTAAAATGGGTTGGGCAGCAACTTTAATTGCCGAACAAGATGGCGGTTCGGGCGGCAGCCTTGAAGACCTTGTTGCGATTATCGATGCGCTCGGACAACATGCTATACAGTTGCCACTGCTCGAGCGCTGCGCACTTGCACCGCTTTTACTTGCGGCCGTTGAACAGCCGGATCAACGGCAGCAATGGTTGAGTGCGATCGCCGCGGGTACCTGTGTGATTTCTACCTTGAACACCATAAAACCCGATCTAGGCTGTGCTGCGCTGAGCGCAGTGCTGAATCAAAGCGGCGATGCCTATCAACTAAACGGTAGCCTGCTTGGGGCTCGCCAAGTCGCGCATGCCACACATTATCTGCTCTTGGCTCAACAAAAAAAGACCAATGTACCAATGATTTTTTTGATAAATGCGAATGAAATTCCTGAGCCTATCAAACACTATCATTCGATCGACGGTTTCAATACGGTTGATATCGTGTTTACTAACCACACTGCCTCCAAAGCACACTGCCTTGTACAAGGCTCGTCTGCCGCGGTGGCGATCGAAGCTGCTAAAAACATGGCGGTATTAGCAACCTCGATTGATATCGTCGCCGCCTTAGGTTCGCTGCTTGAACACACGATTCAATATCTTAAAACTCGCACACAGTTTGATGTTGCACTCGCTAGTTTTCAGGCGTTGAGGCACCGAACCGTTGAAATGTATGTGCGCTATGAGTCTGCCCGTGGCATGCTGCAAGAGTGCCTGCGCCACGACTTAACCAGCGTTGGGCAAACGCGACGCATGCGCCTGCTCAAACTCTGTCTGGGTGAAGCCGCACGATTTTCAGCACAAGCAGCGATTCAAT
>JBAXLV010000517.1:0-2299 GCA_037134635.1 Alcaligenaceae bacterium | reverse complement strand
CAGTAAAACAAGTAAAAGCCAGGTCAGCGTGAGGCCGGCCGCGCAAAGCATTGACCCACGCCATAAGACTGTGGGCCTGAAGCGTAGACGCCAAATCACCAGTGCGATCCAACAAAGCGTGACAACTGCCGCTGCAATCACAGGCCACCAAAGTAAGCGTGGCTCGTAGCCTACGGTCTGGCGGGCGATATTGATCGAGATCTGTTTTGGAATATTGAAATGTAGCGCCAACCAGCCGATCCAGACGCAGGCGATCGTGACCGAAAAGCACATGAGGGCAAACCAGTCTAGCGTGTTGATCACGCCGCGCCGCATGGTGGGTAAAGCAAAGGCCGCGAGTGCAGCAAGCGGCATGACGAACAGAACGTATTCAGGCTCTCCGGGTTCTTGTAGGACCGGAAGCGTCAGCAGGACACCTAATACAAAGGCAACGGGTAGCCAGATATGCGGGGCGGTGAGCCAGCGGCGCCATTGCCAAAGTGCCAGCATGGCCAGGGGCCAGATCGGCCACAGAAACCACGGTAAATCTCGCAGTGGCCGCATCGCAACTTCGAACTCAGGCAGACCAAGGCGCGACGCGTTCCAGTGGCGCCAAGCTTCGATCCAGTCGGGATCCGCGCGCGTGGCCAATGTCCACCATGTGGCGATCACCGCCCCGGCAACTATCAGCGCCATCAATACATAGTGACGCTTGGACCATAAACCGCTGCGCGGGTGCAGGGCAAGTAATACGGCAAACAAAACAGGCAAGAGCCCTGGCCAGGCACGGCTTAAAAAGGCACCCGAGATGGCAAAGGCGAGCAGCACTGCGCCCAGTAATGGCTTGTCTAACATGCGTGTCAGAGCAAAAAAGGCGAGGGCGTGACAGGCGATATGGGCTGGAACGATTGAGGTTTCGTGCAAGCGCGCCAAGATTCCTACGGTGGCCAGCATGAGCAGGATCGCGGCATCCGCGAGCAGTCTGCCGTAGTCTTTTACAGACGGTTCGCCGCCAAAGGGTAGGGCCAGAGGTTGGGCCTCGGTGCGTCGTCCCAGTAAGTAAGTGCCGTACCACAACGAGCTTAAGGTCACGGCAAACCAGATCAAGTTGGGGAGCCTCGAGGCAACCGCTTCACCCAAGAGCGAGCCAAAAATGGCAATGAGTCCACCACCAAACCACATCGCTAACGGACCATCTTGCGCTAAGGCAAGCGAACCGATGTGGGGAGTGAGCCAGCCGCCCTCACCGCGTAAGGCCGAGAGCATTGTCGCCAAACCCACGACATCATCCGTCTTCCAGGGATCGCGCCCGAGCAAACCTGCCACGATGTAACCGAATGCCAAGGCAAACAACAATAACCGCGGTAATTTAACCGTGGCGATTGCGGTCATGCGTGCGGGGGTGGCGGGGTGCTTGGGTGACACAGTCGAAATATACCCTGCAAGGTCGTTCTGACAAAAAAAAGGCAGCCAAAGGCTGCCCCGGTTTATGCAAAATGATCGTTGAAGATCAAATTAAGCAGAAGCCTTTTTGGTACCCGAAGTGCGAGCAAAACGCGCACGAAATTTCTCGACACGACCAGTTTCAACCAGACGCGTTTGGGCACCAGTGTAAAAAGGATGTGATTCAGAAGTGACGTCGCATTTAAATAATGGCATGGTCTTGCCATCGATCTCGATGGTTTCGCGGCTGGTGAGCGTTGAACGCGTCACGAACTTGTTGCCGGTTTGCAGGTCAACAAAGGCCACGTCTTGATATTTTGGGTGAATGCCGTCTTTCATTTTGAATCCTTTAAGGTTGTTCGGGTCGCCTGTGGGGTGGTCTGCCAAAGCAGACTACATCTGCTAACCCACCACGCATCCTGAGTTCAGCCCATGATTCTACAGTGAATAGGTGTTTTTAGCAAAGCGGCAATGCTATTCTGATGCCCAGATCTAGTTAAAAGGTCTTTTAAAAACAGGCTCTTGGAGAACGCATGGCGTCACGCAAGCATGAAATTCCCACAGTATCAGAGGGGGCGGGCGTCCGTTACCTGCATTTTGGCACTGAATGGGTGCAAGGCGCGATGTGGGTGGCTCAGCCCGTCGAGCTGGTGCTCGAGTACACCGCACAGATGATGGCGTGGTTGCTTTTCTTGAGCCCGCCGCGCGGTCAGGCTGTCGGGTTATTGGGCTTGGGGGCGGGTTCGCTGGCCAGGTTTTCCCGCTTTTCTGGCTGTTGATCTTGTTTTTTTTGCTCTTGCTTTAAGACCGCTAATAACAGATCGATTTTCTGAATCGCATCCCGTTCCAGTGTTTGGGTTTCTGCAGAGGTATTCCG
>JBAXLV010000516.1:0-2302 GCA_037134635.1 Alcaligenaceae bacterium | reverse complement strand
GTTATCGTGGTGGTTTATCTAACTATCTTGATGTATTGATTTCTGAGGACACGATGCTGTCGAGTTTGCGCAGCGTGACTGATCTCAGGGCGCGTCGTTTTTCTTTGAATGTGTTGTTGGTGCGTGCCCTGGGTGGTGGTTACCAGTCTTCGAATACAAAACCCTTAACAGCGTCTCAACTATGACCGAACAGACTCTTTCCGCGAAACCGCAAGAAGCTTCTATGGCGCGAAGCGTACAACGTAAAACTTGGCTGCTGCGTTTGCTGGTCGCTGTCATCGTGATTGGATTTTGTTCTTGGGCATATTGGTTTTTTTATGGGTCGAGGTTTATCTCGACAGACAATGCTTACACCGCAGTTGAAATCTCCCAAGTCACGCCTGCCGTTGAAGGAACGGTTAAAGCTGTTAATGTGACTGACACTCAGGCCGTGCAAGCCGGTGATATTCTGGCCTTGATCGACGATGCGGATACGCGGTTGGCGCTGCTTCAAGCGCAGGCCGAGCTCGGCCGCGCAGTGCGCCGTGTTGAAAGTTATTTTGCAAATGACCAGTCGCTAGGCGCGCAAGTGTTGGCCCGCGAGGCTGAAGAGCAGCGCGCGCTGGCGCAGCTCGAATCTGCGCAAGCCGATGACAATCGCGCCAAGATTGACTTGCGTCGACGCAAAGCGTTAGAAAAATCAGGCTCGGTTTCGGGCGATGAGTTGACGCGTGCTGAAAATGCCGCAAGCGCGGCGAGTGCCAATTTGGCCGTTGCGCGCGCGAATCTATCTTTGGCACGTGCAAATCTTGAGGTAACACGTGGCGCAAAATTAATGAACCAAACCCTGATTGCAGGCACGACCGTTCAAGACAATCCCGAGGTTGTTGTTGCGCGTGCCAAAGCAGAACAAGCACAGCTCAATCAAGAGCGCACCATCGTGCGTGCACCGGTAACGGGCGTGATTGCCAAGAGACAAGTGCAAGTGGGGCAACGTGTTCAGGCCGGAACACCCATGCTTTCTGTTGTGCCCACGCAATTGATGCACGTGAACGCCAACTTTAAAGAGGTCCAATTGCCTAAGGTCAAGATGGGTCAAACGGTTGAGTTAACGTCTGACCTGTATGGTGATGGGGTCTTGTTTAAGGGTACAGTTGAAGGGTTTGCAGGCGGCACAGGTTCTGCGTTTGCCATTATTCCCGCTCAGAATGCGACGGGTAATTGGATCAAGGTGGTGCAGCGTGTGCCCGTTCGTATCAAGCTTGACCCAGAAGAGTTGAAGAAATACCCCTTGACGGTTGGTCTATCAATGACCGTACGCATCGATACCTCGACCCGGTAGACTGGGATGATAACAGGCGCATCTGAAGATCGGCATTCAGCTCCGCTTGAGGGCAAAATGCTTTGGATGGCGGCGATTGTGATCGCGGGTGCGAATTTTATGGCGGTGCTGGATATGACCATCGCCAACGTCTCAGTGCCCAATATCGCTGGCGGGCTGGGCGCAACGACCAGCCAGGGCACGTGGGTGATCACCTCGTACGCGGTGGCTGAAGCGATTGTCTTGCCGCTGACGGGTTGGCTGGCCTCTCGATTTGGTCTGGTTCGCACTTTTCTCTGGGCGATGAGTTTATTCGCGGTGTCTTCGATTTTGTGTGGGCTTTCTACGTCGCTTGGAATGTTGGTGGTGGCACGCGTGCTTCAGGGTTTTGCCGGTGGGCCCCTCATGCCGTTGTCGCAAACCTTGTTATTACGCATTTTTCCGAAAGAGAAGGCGGGAGCCGCAGTTGCGCTTTGGTCGATGACCACACTAATCGCTCCGATTTCAGGTCCGGTCTTGGGAGGATGGATTTGCGAAAACTGGTCATGGTCGTGGATCTTTTTTATTAACTTACCTTTGGGTTGTATCTCGGTTTATTTTGCGAGCAAGCTACTGCTGCGCTACGAGCTTGCTCTAAAGCGTGTGCCAATTGATGCAGTTGGTTTGGTTTTGTTGGTGATCTGGGTGGGATCGCTTCAGATCATGCTCGATATTGGCAAAGAGCATGACTGGTTCGCGGCCACTGAAATTGTGACCTTGGCCGTTATCTCGGCAATTGGGTTTGCAACTTTTTTGATTTGGGAATTAACTGCCGAACATCCGATCGTGGATCTAAAGGTATTCAGGCATCGTGGTTTTGCAGTCGCCGTCGTTGCAATGAGTATCGGCTTTTCATCGTTCCTGGTGCTGAATGTATTGACCCCATTGTGGTTGCAACTCAATATGGATTACACCGCGGGTCAGGCAGGTAGAACGATTGGCTGGACCGGAGCCTTTTCTTTA
>JBAXLV010000515.1:0-2310 GCA_037134635.1 Alcaligenaceae bacterium | reverse complement strand
ATATTTTTTGACGCCCTCTTGCTGGGTATTCAAAAAAAGCGGCTTATCGTACCCGCGCTCTACTTTCCATTTTTCGACGGCATCCGCACTCACGCGCTGCCCACCGATCGCTAAGCGCGCCATATCATCGGGCGTATTGACTGCAAAAAACAAAATGAACGTAAACAGGTTGACGCCTACTAGAATCAACACGCCGTAAAGCAAACGTCGCACAATATAGCCAATCATCGCGCGCCCTCTTTGGCAACATCACCGAAAGCAGTCTGCCGATCTTGACGACGTATCGCACGCCAAGCAGGCCAAACGATCGCTGCAAGTAACAGCGCGAACAAGACCAACGGCCACCATACCGGTGAATTCCATTCTGCAATTTTTTTACTCCGTAACACCGGATCGATTTTCATATACTGCAGTGTGTTACGCACCATCTGTGTGGGCTTGGCATTACCCACCCATTGTTGAAATGCTCCACCTGATTTTGGAAACAAACCAAACATCCACGGCGCGTCTTCTTGCAAAATCTGAATCATTTGCGCAACGACCTGTTCTTTTTCAACACCGTCGGGCAGATCACGCATTTTTTCAAACAAGGCATCGTAAGCTGGGTTCACATAGTTTGAGGCATTTTCACCGCCCTTCTCTGCCTTAATGTTTGGTCCGTAAAGCAAAAACAAAAAGTTTTCAGCGTCGGGGTAATCGGCAACCCAACCCCACATATACATTTGCGCGACACCACGTGCCATCTTTTCTTGAAAGCGGTTGTAATCGGTTGCACGCACGTCAAATTGCACGCCAAGTTGCGCAAACTGACGTCGCATCCAGTCTAGGGTCGGACTAGAACCACCCACACCACTGGCTGAATCAAAGTGCAATACCAAGGGCTCACCCGTACGCGCGTCACGACCATTGGGGTAACCTGCCTCGGCCAATAACGCACGCGCCTGATCCATAGATTTGCGCACAGGCTTGCCGTCTTTAACGTCATAGACCACACGATTGATTCCTGCGAGCCCTGACTGATAGCCCAAAATCCCTGGTGGGATTGGGCCTTGTGCCACCTGCGCCTGATCGTTCTGAAAAATGGCGACATACTCTTCCCAGTTGAACGCAATACTCAGTGCCTGCCGCAGCTTGCGATTACGCACTTGTTGCTCAGGGGTATCACCCAAACCTACGACGGGGTCTTTCCAGTTAAAACCGAAGTACTGCATCTGTGCCTCAACCGTGGTGGGTAATTGAATGCCGCGCTCAGCGTACAGCGTGGCCTTTTCAATTGAATCACCGGCCGCCACAAGCATTGCCACCCCGGCATCACCGCGATCTACTTGCGGGATGTCGTAATACCCTTGCATGAATTTTCCCTGCAAGGGAATGCTTTCTTTTTCGATATTAAAAACAATTTTATCGATGAAGGGCGTGCGCTTGCCGCAATCTGCCAATAGGCCAGCGGCGCGATCTTGCGGCTCGCCTTCGCAGGGATAAGGCTCACCGCGAAAATTAGGATTACGCACCAATATGTGACGGCGATTTTGCAAGGACTCGGCAAGCATATAGGGCCCAGTGCCCACAGGCCAATAATTCAATGACAAGTTGCGCTGTGCCATGCCCGGCTGCGTATAGAAGCGATCAGCCTCCCAGGGGATCGGTGCGACAAAGGTCATGGCCAACCAGTATTTAAACTGCGGGTACAAACCTTTAACCCGTATACGTAACGTGTGTTCATCTAGCGCTTCGACACCCGAAAAACCAAGGTCTCGTAAATCGAGCCATGGCAAATCTCGCGTACCGGGCAGTAGATCTTTACGCAGGCTTGTATCAATCTCACGAAGCCGCTTGCCGTAGGCTTGCATCCCCACGATATGCTCAGCAAGCGTTGAAAAAATTGGTGACGCAACGCGAGGGCTTGCCAATCGGCGGATTGCATACACATAATCAAACGCCGTAAGTTCACGCGTGCCCGTTTGCTTAAAATCACTCATTACAAACTTATCTTGAAGTGTTTGAGCATCTATCGGCCAATAGCTAAAACGACCATCCGATTCTCGGGCAAAGACCGGATGAGGCTGATACAAAATACCGGGGCGCAGCTTGATGTCGTAGATACTTTCAGCGATCTCTTTAGCCGAAGCGCTAGCGGGTAAGGGCTGGCCCGCTTGGTCGACGAAGCTTGGCTCAGAGACGGCAACCGCAGTGCGCGGCGTTAATACATAAGGCCTCTTGAGATAATGATAGCCATACAAGGGCTCGTAGATATTGTAGGTATAAGGCGTTTCGTCTGTTGAGTAGGATTTGGCCAGGCCAAATCCTACT
>JBAXLV010000514.1:0-2312 GCA_037134635.1 Alcaligenaceae bacterium | reverse complement strand
ACATGCTTCCAGGCCGCCTCAAGTTGCGCGGCATCTAGTGCGAAGGTACGCGGCAAATCAAACAGCGCAAAGTGATCCGTAGCGTTCACAAGCGTTTATACCGTGAACGATTCACCGCAGCCGCAGGTCGCCTTCTCGTTAGGATTACGAAATTTGAAGCCTTCATTGAGGCCTTCACGCGCGTAATCAAGCTCGGTCCCTTCAAGATAGACCAAACTTTTGGGATCAATAAACACCTTGACGCCGAAGCTTTCAAAAACTTGATCTTCTGAGTCAGGCGCATCAACATACTCAAGCTTATACGCCATACCAGAGCAACCCGTTGTGCGCACGCCCAAACGCAGGCCAATGCCACTACCGCGTTTTTGCAGATACTTGCCGATGTGGTCAGCGGCCTGAACAGTCAGTGTGACAGCCATGGCTTATCCTTGGTGTTTATCTTTGTAATCTTTGACCGCAGCTTTGATCGCGTCTTCAGCCAAAATTGAACAATGAATTTTGACGGGTGGCAACGCGAGCTCTTCTGCGATCTGCGTATTACGTATTGTAAGGGCTTGATCCAGCGTTTTGCCTTTTACCCACTCGGTCACAAGCGAGCTTGAAGCAATCGCCGAACCACAACCATACGTTTTAAAACGTGCGTCTTCGATGATCCCGGCTTCGTTCACACGGATTTGCAGTTTCATGACGTCGCCGCACGCAGGTGCGCCAACCATTCCGGTGCCAACCTGATCGTCGCTTTTATCAAACGTACCCACGTTACGCGGGTTTTCGTAATGATCAAGTACTTTGTCGCTGTATGCCATTTGTATTCTCCAACCTATACGTTTAGTGGGCGGCCCACTGAACCGAATTCATATCAATACCCTCTTTGGCCATTTCCCAAAGTGGTGACATATCGCGCAGTTTGCCCACGCGTGTTTTGAGCAATTCAACCGCGAAATCAATTTCTTTTTCAGTGGTGAAACGCCCAATGGTAAAACGGATTGAACTGTGCGCGAGTTCGTCGTTACGGCCCAAAGCGCGCAACACGTATGATGGTTCAAGGCTGGCCGAGGTGCAGGCAGAACCGCTTGATACAGCCAGCTCTTTAATCGCCATAATCAGCGACTCGCCCTCAACGTAATTAAAACTCACGTTCAGGTTGTGTGGCACACGATGTTCGATATCGCCGTTTAGGTAAACCTCTTCGATTTGCGACAAACCGGCCCAGAGGCGGTCGCGCAACATGCGAATGCGTTCGTTTTCAGTACCCATTTCAGCTTGCGCCAAGGCAAACGCTTCACCCATACCAACGATCTGGTGGGTGGCAAGTGTGCCCGACCGAAAACCGCGTTCGTGTCCACCGCCGTGCATTTGCGCTTCAATCCGGATGCGTGGTTTACGGCGTACGTATAGCGCACCGATGCCTTTAGGCCCGTACGTTTTGTGTGCACAAAACGACATCAAATCAACTTTAAGCGTTTGCAAATCAATGTTGACTTTACCTGTTGCTTGCGCGGCATCAACGTGAAAAATAATATTCTTTTCACGACAGATTTCACCCAAGGTTGCAATCGGTTGAATCACGCCAATTTCGTTATTCACAAACATCACAGACACTAAAACTGTATCGGGGCGGATCGCAGCCTTAAAGGCATCAAGGTTAATCAGACCGTCTTCTTGGACATCAAGATAGGTCACTTCAAAACCTTGGCGCTCAAGCTCACGACAGGGGTCTAACACTGCTTTGTGTTCGGTTTTGACCGTGATGATATGTTTGCCACGCTCAGCGTAAAAACCGGCAGCACCTTTGATCGCCAGGTTATTGGATTCGGTAGCGCCAGAGGTCCAGATAATTTCACGTGGATCTGCATTGACCAGTGAGGCCACTTGCTCGCGCGCGCGTTCGACCGCCTCTTCGGCTTCCCATCCGTAGGCATGGCTGCGCGACGCTGGATTACCCGCATGCTCATAGAGCCATGGGATCATTTTATCGACAACTTTAGGGTCGACGGGTGTCGTTGCAGAATAATCAAGGTAAATCGGTAATGAGGACATTGAGAGCTCCTAGGCGTTTGCGGCAGCAGACTGTTTAACGGTGGTTGTCGGTGTGTTGACCATGTTGACACGCACGCCAGCACCATTGGCCTGACTGGCCTCTTGGATTTGACGCAAGCGCTGTTGATCAACCAAATCTTGCAAGGCCACTGAATCAAGAAAATCAACCATTTTACGATTGAGTGTTGACCAGAGCTCGTGGGTCATACAGATGCCTTGCTTGCCATCTGTACCGGTCGTACAGTCTGTTTTGCCACCACAGCTTGTCGCGT
>JBAXLV010000513.1:0-2313 GCA_037134635.1 Alcaligenaceae bacterium | reverse complement strand
CTGGTTTTCTGGTCCCTGGCTTCTACGTCTTCGCCAAGAATAATGTAGACCCGAAGAAAATTTTCAAAGTTACGCGCGCAGCTAATCACGAAACAAACCTGTTAACCGTCGCCTCTAAACAAGTTGATGTCGCCACAGCGAACAGCGAGGCCTTAGAAAAACTTGAAGCGCTTCAACCCGCAAAATTCAAAGAGATCAAAGTAATCTGGACCTCTCCACTCATCGCCTCTGACCCGCTGTTGATGCTGAAGGATTTGCCTGAGGCGACTAAACAAAAGCTCAAAGACTTTTTCTTCGGTTACGGAAAAACCGACGCTAAGGAAAAAGAAATCTTGATGAATATTAATAAATTAGCTGGATTTAAACCCTCCACGAATGCGCAACTCATCCCGATTCGCGAACTGGATTTATTTAGCCAGCGCTTAAAAATTGAAAATGATGAGAATATGGGCGATTCAGAAAAAAAAGCAAAGCTCGCAGTACTGGATAGCAAACTTGCCGATCTGAAAAAGTAATCTCATGACCGTTTCGACCTCAGCCTCTGCGCTGTCCGCACCCGCTCCAAGCAAGCATAGTCTTCTTTGGTACGGATCTTGGGCAGCGCTGTTGCTCGCGTTAACAGGCTCTTGGCAGGGGGCCGATATGCGCCCGCTAGACTTGATCAAAGACTCGGGCAACATGGCAACGTACGCTGCCGACTTCTTCCCACCTAACTTCTCGCAGTGGCGGCTGTACTTTGAAGAAATGCTGGTGACTCTCCAAATTGCACTTTGGGGCACGACTCTTGCAGTGATCACTGCGATTCCGATTGCCCTTTTAGGGTCAGCTAATCTAGTGCCCCCTTGGATCTACCAGCCGTTTCGTCGCCTGATGGACGCTTGTCGCGCGATCAACGAGATGGTCTTCGCCATGTTGTTTGTCGTGGCTGTGGGTCTTGGCCCCTTTGCTGGAGTGTTGGCACTATGGATTCTCACGACTGGGATCTTGGCCAAACTATTTTCTGAGGCCGTAGAATCAATCGACCCTCAACCGGTAGAGGGAATTCGCTCGACAGGCGCTTCAGCCTTGCATGAAATTCTGTATGGCGTGATACCTCAGGTTATGCCGCTCTGGATTTCATTTGCACTGTATCGGTTTGAATCAAACGTTCGCTCAGCGACCGTCGTCGGCATGGTAGGTGCGGGTGGAATCGGCGTTGTATTGTGGGAAATCATCCGTGGCTTTCAATACGCAGAGACCTGCGCAGTCATGTTAATCATTATCGCTACGGTGACGTGCATCGACTTGCTGTCCGCGCGAATCCGCCGGGCACTTGTTTAAAAAGGTTTGATATGGCTTTGACTTTAAGTGACATCGCGCAACTACTCAACGTTGAAGGTGAAAATCAGTATGGTGGCGAGGCGGTCAGTCAGCTGCAACATGCGTTGCAATGCGCGTCACTTGCCGAGCAAGCCGGAGAGACACCGTATACGATTACCGCCGCCCTCTTGCACGACATCGGTCACTTATTGGCTAAGACTGGCCGGATTGAAGCAAGCACAACCAATGAAAACGGTGACGACCTTCATCAATATGTTGCCTTACCGTTTTTACGTGGTTTGTTCTCAAGCGCTGTTCTTGAACCGATTCGTTTACATGTTGATGCTAAGCGCTACCTGTGTGCGACAGACCAGTCGTACTGGAGCACCCTTTCGACCGCCTCTAAGCACAGCCTGATCGTACAGGGCGGTGTATATACCCCACCGCAAGCCGCTGAATTTGAAGCACAGTCGTTTTCACAAGAAGCGGTGCGGCTGCGTAGATATGACGATTTAGCCAAGTTACCAGACGCGGTGACTCCACCGCTACCACATTTTTTGAACATTATGCATAGCGTCGCAATTTAACTAGATATTCATACAGGATTCACATGCAGCTGCTTCAATCTAAACGCTGGTTCATGAAACTAACCGTTCTAGGACTAAGTGTCTTTGCCTTATCCAGTGCCTTCGCACAATCAACAGATACGCGCCCCATCGTGCGCGTTGCCGTACAACAGTTCCTGACGAGTGGTGCCCTGGATCCCTTGCGCGCGCAACGCAACGTTGGCACACGCATGCTACCCATGATTTATGCCGGACTGATCCAGTTAGATACCGTGGGAGACCTGTCGCCACAGCCTTCACTTGCTGAATCGTGGAAGCGCATTGACGCTCAAACGGTCGAATTCAAATTGCGCCCGGGCGTGAAGTTTCATAATGGTGACGAGGTTACCGCTGAAGACGTTGCCTTTAGTTTTGGCGCAGAGCGAATGTTTGGATCGTCAACGCCCCG
>JBAXLV010000512.1:0-2321 GCA_037134635.1 Alcaligenaceae bacterium | reverse complement strand
CGCGAACAGCGTTGCACACGTTTTTTGGTTCAACAAGCTTTTCATCTTAAAGCAACCCCGCCTCTAACATTGCTGCTCGCAAGGGAGAATGAAATTGCTCACTTAGCTGGACCAGAGGCAGACGGATTCCGGTTGAAATACGCCCCATCTGAGCCAACGCCCATTTAACCGGTACCGGGTTGCCCTCAACAAACAGCAGCTTGTTAAGTGGGCCCAGCAAATTATTCAAACGCTTAACCGTCTCAACGTCACCCTTCAACGCAGCACTGCACAGATCATGCATGGCGCGAGGCGCGATATTCGCAGTCACTGAAATATTGCCGCTGCCGCCCAATAATATCAATGCAGCAGCCGTCGCATCATCGCCGCTTAGCACCAGAAAATCAGAGGGTAAATCACGAATCAATAAAGCACCCCGACCAATATCACCCGTCGCATCTTTGATGCCAATCACGCCTGGCACGCGCGCTAAACGCAGCACCGTGTCATGCGCCAAGTCTGCAACGGTGCGCCCAGGAATGTTATAAAGAATGGTTGGCAAATCAACAGCCTCTTGCACGGCTTTAAAGTGTTGGTACATCCCCTCTTGGGAGGGTTTGTTGTAGTAAGGCACCACCGACAACCCAGCCTTTGCACCGACTTTACGTGCATGCGAAGCTAGGTGGATCGCCTCGCTGGTGGAGTTTGCGCCAACTCCTGCAATGACAGGTATGCGGTTGGCCGCGTGCTCAACGGCGACGCGGATGATTTCGGCGTGTTCATCAACGCTTACGGTGGGCGACTCACCTGAGGTGCCGACAATCACAAGTGCATCGGTCCCTTCTTGCACGTGCCAGTCGATTAAAGCCTCGAGGCTTTGATAATCGATGCTGCCATCGGGGTGCATGGGTGTCGCGAGCGCGACCATGCTTCCGGTGAATCGGGGTAATTTAGAGGTCGAAATCGTGGCCATAAATGGATCCGCAAGGCGAGTCGAGGCGCAACGGCGCCTATAAAGAGTGAGTGCGACAGTTTACCGGATTGCGAGGCAATCTATAAAAAAAGACGAACGACCTGTTCGCCCAACGCCACCAGCGGATTAAGAAGCGCACTGAGCATACCCGTCGCGAGCAAAGCAATCACAATCCACATGCCATAGGGTTCGATGCGACTGTATTGCCACGCTAGTCGGTTGGGTAACAAACTAAACAACACCCGCCCCCCATCCAAAGGCAAAATAGGTAACAAATTCAAGGCCATAAGCACCAAATTAATGTGGATTCCTACCCGCGCCATCTCAAACCAGAAGCCCTCACGCTCGCCCGCATCAAACAACAAGCGCAGACAGATCGTCCAAAGAATCGCCATCAACAGGTTTGCTGCCGGGCCAGCCAGAGCCACCCAAAGCATGTCTTGTTTAGGCCTACGCAAACGACCAAAATCGACCGGCACGGGCTTAGCCCAACCAAACAGAAAGCCGCCACCAAAGAGGCTGGACATGGCCAGAATACCGATTGGAACGGCTAGCGTGCCAATCGGATCAATATGGCGGATTGGATTGAGGCTCACGCGCCCCGCAAGCGACGCCGTAGGATCGCCGAACAATTTGGCAACATAGCCGTGAGCCGCCTCGTGCAGCGTGATGGCTAGCAATACGGGAAGCGCGTAAAGCGCTAGGGTTTGAATCAAGTCTTCCATGCGGGGATTGTAGAGCTTAATCAAGCCCTAAGAGGCTGGGATCACCTCGCCCAAGGCGAAGCACTTCTGGAGGAACCGTCGTCAGGTCAATTACCGTGGTCGACTCAAGCGCACAAGCACCCGCATCAATCACGGCCGCCAGTAAATGCTGGTAGCGCTCGCGAATTTCGGCCGGATCATTTAGGGCGATCTCATCACCCACGGGAATCAAGGTGGTCGATAGCAGAGGCGTTTGCGCCTGTTCAAGCAAGCCTAGCGTCACGGGATGCGCAGGCACGCGTATCCCGATTGTTTTACGCGAGCGGTGCGACACGCGACGAGGCACCTCGCGCGAGGCCTCAAGAATAAACGTCCACGGCCCTGGCGTCGCGACTTTAAGCAACCGGTACTGCGCATTATCGACCCGTGCAAACTGACTGATTTCAGCTAAGTCACGGCAAAGAATCGTGAGGTGATGCCAATCATCCAACCCGCGCAACTTGCGCAAAGCATCCGCCGCCCCCTTGTCGTCTAGTCTGGCCACAACGGCGTAGCTTGAATCTGTCGGCACAGCTACCAGACCACCATCAAGCAATAGTTGAGCAGCCTGCTTGAGCAGACGGCTTTGAGGGTTCTCGGGGTGCACGACAAATAGTTGCGACATA
>JBAXLV010000511.1:0-2323 GCA_037134635.1 Alcaligenaceae bacterium | reverse complement strand
GTCTAAAAGGTTATGACGAGGTAATGGCGCAAAAGATTCTTGATTCGATGTTTATTTTTGAAGATATTGCGACGTTAGAAGACAACCACATCCAGTTGATATTGCGAGATATCCCTGGTGAACAATTAGTGATTGCGTTGAAAGGCGCAACAGAACAGATGCGGGCAAAAATTTATAAAAATATGTCCACGCGTGCCGGAGAAATGTTGAAAGAGGATCTGGAGAGTCGCGGTCCAGTCAAGTTGTCTGAGGTTGAGGCCACGCAAAAACAGATATTGCAGACTGTACGGAAAATGTCAGATGATGGCTTGATTGAGCTTGGGCACAAGGAAGATGATGAGCAATACATCTGATAACGCTGTCTTTGGGCAACTAACTCAAAAAAGTAATAATTCTGTTTTTTCAGACTTATACGAAGAGCATAAATCAAAGGTGAGTGCAAATGCGCCTCAGCAGGTATCGCCTGAGCAATTAAAAATGATTTATGCAAAGGCGTATCAAAAAGGCTACCTCAAGGGTGAACGCGAGGCGAAAGAAAATGTGATGACGGTGGTGCATGAAGAATTAGCTGAATTGAAGCGATCAATGCATCAGCTCGTGGCCGGTTTTAAGGCTGCTATTGCGCAGCACGCAGACCGAACCTCAGAAGAAATGCTGTCGCTTGCGCTTGAAATTTCAAAGACCATGGTGAAAGCAGAAATTCATGTCAATCGCGAGGTGGTCTTGCCTGTCATCAGGCAGGCGTTGGGCAGATTGCCATCCATGCAGTTGCCCATCAAGTTATCGGTTCATCCAGAGGATGAGGTACTTGTTGCGAGCTACATGAAAGAGAGTTTTGAGGGCGTTTGCCATGTGGTTGCAGATCCAAGTCTAGAGCGAGGTAGTTGTTTTTTAGACTCCGAGACAAACTTAATTGATGCGACCAACGCGACGAGATGGGGTTTGATTTGCCAAAGTCTTGGTTATTCAGATCAGTGGCTAGAAGGGGAGTCAAATGAGGATTGACTACGACACTTTGCATTTGGCGGCTAGAGAGACGATTGACTTAGATCCTTGGCCTGAGAGTGCTATGCAGTTGCGATGGTTGCAGTTTAAGACAGACGTGCAACGCGTGTTGGCAGAAACTCAAACCGTGCAGCTTGCTGGGCGAGTGACGCGAGTGACCGGTTTAGTGATTGAGGCTGCGGGGCTTCAGTTACCGATCGGTAGTCTGTGTTTTATTCCCCTGCCGAAGGCGCAGATTGTTGAGGCCGAAGTTGTGGGGTTCGAACAGGGAAAGCTGTTGCTTATGCCGCAAGGCGCCACAGATGGTATCGGCCCCAGTTCAAAGATTTACGTGCGCATGCCCAAAAATGGTCTGCCAGGCTCAAGCCAACACAAGGCCCAAAATAGCCAGTCGATCGCTGATGTGGGCAAGCTGCCGGTGGGCGATGAATTATTAGGTCGAGTGTTAGACGCTGGTGGACAACCGCTGGATCTCTTAGGGCCGCTAAAGGCAAAACAGTATGGGTCCTTGAATGGCGTGCCGGTGAATCCATTAATGCGCGCACCGATTGATACGATTTTGGATGTCGGCGTTCGTGCGGTGAATAGCATGTTGACGGTCGGTCGTGGTCAACGAATTGGGGTGTTTGCTGGTTCTGGCGTCGGGAAGAGTGTTTTGCTCGGAATGATGGCGCGCTATACCGAGGCCGAAGTGATTGTCGTTGGTCTCATCGGCGAACGAGGGCGAGAGGTTAAAGAGTTTATTGAGCAGATTCTGGGCGAAGAGACGTTAAAAAAATCAGTCGTGATCGCGGCTCCTGCGGATGCACCGGCGTTAATGCGATTACAAGGCGCTCGCTACGCCTGCACCATCGCTGAATATTTTCGTGATCAGGGCAAACATGTTCTGTTAATTATGGATTCACTCACACGGTATGCCATGGCTCAACGTGAAATTGCACTGGCAATCGGTGAGCCGCCCGCGACCAAAGGTTACCCTCCATCTGTTTTTGCAAAACTACCTGTTTTGGTTGAACGCGCGGGCAACGCAGACACCGGTGGCGGCTCAATTACCGGCTTTTATACCGTGTTGACTGAAGGAGACGATCAGCAAGATCCAATTGCTGACTCGGCACGTGCAATTTTGGATGGTCATATCGTGCTTGATCGTCGTTTGGCTGAGGCGGGTCACTATCCTGCGATTGATATCGAACAGTCAATTAGTCGAGCCATGAATGCAATCGTATCGCCTGAACATCAAAGTTACGCCCGACGTCTGAAACAGCTGAATTCACGTTATGCCCGAAATCTTGATCTGATTAACGTTGGCGCTTACTCG
>JBAXLV010000510.1:0-2335 GCA_037134635.1 Alcaligenaceae bacterium | reverse complement strand
GCTAACGATTGAAAACTGGTTTTTTCAACACCAAGCGCTTTGAGCCCTGCAGGTAAACCCAGACGTTGATTCAAGCGTAAAAAAGTATCGACTAAATCTGTCGTGGCCGGCAAATCCATTGCACGGCAAAGCAGCGGCAATTTTTCTTTGAGTACGACAGCATTGATCGCAAGCACATGCGGCAACATAATCGCATTGAGCGTGCCGTGATGATAACCAAGTGCGCCAAGCGAATGAGACACCGAATGCACCGCACCCAACCCTTTTTGAAAACATACCGCGCCTTCAAGAGCACCCATCATCATGTTCCAACGTGCGTCTGCATCTTGACCATCCACTACGGCCCGTTCAATATGTTTAAACAGTCGTGTTAAGCCATCGAGCGCAATCGCATCAATCGGTGGATTGATCAAAGGCGAACAAAACGTTTCAACACAATGCGAGAGCGCATCCATACCCGTGGCTGCCGTCATGTACTTTGGCAATGATCGCGTCAAGTCTGGGTCACAAATGGCAACGCTCACAATCGTTGGACAGCCAACGCCTGCTTTGATTCCGTTATTAAAAATCATGACTGCTGAACGCCCCACTTCGCTGCCGCTACCCGAGGTCGTCGGCATCAAAATCAGGGGTGGCGGTTGGATAATTGGGTGCGGATGCGGATTGCGATTGCAGTATTCCCAAAGCGGGACAGGATCGCTGCAAAGTACGGCAATCGCCTTCGCCAAATCCAGTGTTGCACCGCCTCCGATACCAATAATGCCATCACACCCATTTGCCTGGTAAGTATCAAAACCTGCAACGGCAGCGTCTTCAGTGGGATTGGGCGGGGTTTGATCAAAGACGACAGCACTTTGCATATCACCCAACGAAGTGGTGGCTAGATCGAATACGCCGGTAGCGCGTACGCCCTTATCCGTCACAAACAGAGGCTTTTTGATCTTGAAGTTTTGAGCTTCAAAGACTAATTGCTTGCTTTCACCGTGACCAAAGTGTACTTTCGTGTTGAACGACAAAATTGCCACGATGTATTGACCTCAAAGGTTGTCTGAACGGCACTAAGTTAAAGTATTTGTTTGCCGCAAAGCAAGTGATTCAAACACTCTTTCCCAACACGAAACGTCGTATATTTTTACCCTGGAGACAAAAATGAATAATCTGAAAAAAAATTTAGTCGCAGCAGCCATTAGCGTAACCTGCCTACAGGCGCACGCCCAAGACGATCAGCAGCGCTTTAAGCGCATTCCGGTGTCAGAGATGACCCCTGACCAAAAGAAATACTTTGATGGCTTAATGGCAGGCCCCGTATCAGGCACAGGCAGCGCGGGGGTTGTGCAAGGCGCCACAAGCCTAGGCGCACCGTTTAACGTTTATCTGCGTAGCCCGGTGCTTGCTGACCGCTTGCGCGAAGTCGGAGAGTACTTGCGCTTTAAAAGCTCAATGTCACCACGTTTGAACGAATTTGCCATTTTGATCACTGCGCGCCAATGGACCGCGCAATATGAATGGTTTGCACATCATCGCCTTGCACTCAAGGCTGGGTTAAATCCAGAAGTTGCTGCAGATCTTGCATTAGGCAAGCGTCCTGCAAACATGAAACCTGATGAAGAAGCCGTCTATAACTTCTGTCAAGAGATGCATACCAATCACGCTGTCAGCGATGCAACATACAAAGCCGCACTCGATCTTTTTGGCGAGCAAGGGATCGTTGATCTGATTGCAGTCAGTGGTTATTACGTCATGGTATCAATGATTCTGAACGTAAATCGCACACCCTTGCCAGCCGGCAATCCACTGCCGTTACAACCCATCGCACAAAGCAAATAACACCCTCGCCTCAGGGGTGCTGACTGAGGTCGTTTTTAATCTTGGCGACCTCAGCTTGGGCTGTTTAGTCAGACTTGGCGCCCGAAGCACGCGCCACCACACCCCAACGATCAATTTCTTTCTGTAAGAACTCACTGAATGCCTGTGGCGACGCTTGCACAAAAGGCTCAACGCCGACTTTGCGCATGGCTTCGACCAGCTCTGGTGAGTTGGCCGCTCTGGCTAAGGCCGAGTAAAGTTTGTCGATAATGGGCTTCGGTGTTTTAGCGGGCGTCATGACACCAAACCAGTTAAAGGCCAAAATTTCAGGAAAGCCCTGCTCAACCGACGTTAGGGTGTTTGGCAACAACACCGCCCGTTGCGTATTGGTGATCGCAATCGCGCGCAGTCGGCCATCTTGCACCAGAGGGTACAGAGGAGGCAGATCGACAATGATCCCATCAACGTGCGCACCCAATAAATCGGCGATCGCAGGGCCTGCGCCTTTATACGGTACATGAACAATGTC
>JBAXLV010000509.1:0-2337 GCA_037134635.1 Alcaligenaceae bacterium | reverse complement strand
TTAGAAAGCTTGATGCGCAGCGTCGCAGGGCTTGCCGATCAGCCGGTGCTGCAGGTTCGCTCTGACCGGTTCGCTAAATATTCTGTGTTGGTGTCTGTGTTGGCTGCATCGCGCCGTGCTGGCTTGAACAAAATAGTGATTGTTGGAAACGAGCAATATGCCAACTAATGCGGTGGCCCGCGAAGCGTTCACCGCCAATGATTTTGAGGGCAATCAAACTAACGGATTTTTGCACCGTTACGGCGGTCTGGTCGCAGTTGTGGCGCTGCATGCGGCGTTATTATGGTTTTTCTTCAACGGCTTTGCACGCCAGGTTCCAAAACCTAGTAAAGTGGTGACTCAAACACTCATTCAAGAAGTGGCCATACCACGCGCTCCCGCGCTTGCACCGCCAATGCCGGTGCCCATGCCAGCGCCAGTGCTGGTTGAACCCGAACCGCCCGTACCTCAGCCACCGGCGCCCGCACCGGTGCCAGTTCCCGAACCAGTTGAACCTGAACCGCCGGTACTTCAACCACCCGTTCCTGTGCCGGTGCCGGTTGAACCTGAACCGCCGGTGCTACCACCACCGGAACCACCTCCACCACCATTGCCCGAACCTGTGTTGGTTGAACCCGAACCACCCGTGCCCCTGCCAGCAGAGCCGGAAAAGCCGGTGGTGAAGCCCGCAGCGGTCCCGCCACCGCAGGCTCCCAAGCCCGCGGTCGTCCAACGCGCTGCCCCCGCCACCAACGTCGCGACACCCGCAGCAAAGCCTTCGGCGCCGCCTGCCCCTGCAAGCGCACCGACGCAAAATCAAGTGGCAACGCCCAGTACCCAATCGCTGGAGTCAGAGTACGTGCGACAAGTACAAGCGATGCTCAACGCCACCAAGCGCTATCCAACGGGGCGGCAGGCCAGTCTGGAGCGCCCTGTAGGTAAGGTTCGAATCGTATTTGTGCTGAGTCGCAGCGGTATCTTAGTGAATGCAATGGTGCAGGTATCGTCCAACATCAACATGCTAGACGACGCGGCGTTGTCTGCGGTACGACGTGCCACCTATCCCGCGTTTACAGGCGATTTATGGAAAGGGCAGGATACGCATGAATTTTCGGTGGATATCGAATTTGTTCCACCGGGTACTCGGTAGCAGGCGCGTTTTGAATGTGAACAAGATTGGGGATCGGCGAATTACTTTTTAACTAAATCAAAGAGGGTATCTTGACCGTCACTTTTCTCTCCAACTACGTTTAATAAGCGAACTAAAAGACTGTAAATGTCGATGTTTCTGACAGTCTCTAATTGAGTGTTCTTTATTTGCGCGCCATGAATAATAAACAAGCCTTGCATCGCAGGATCGCTTGGGTCGTGCCCATGTTGCCCCGGAATGACTTTTTGGCCCGCGCTCGCGACTGTGCTCCAACCGGCTTTCGCGAGGCATACGACGGTCGGCACCCTTCGATGCGTTCCAAAATTATATTTTGCAGGTATGTCTTCTTTACTCCAACAATCCATGTTGGTGTCATGTTTTAAGCGACTCAATAAAATAGGTTTGTCCGTTAAATTCGTTTCAAAACCTGCGAGGGGGCCAGTCCACTGGATCCTCACACTCCCTAGCTCTGAGACATACACAGATAAATCAATCGCCCGGTTGGGAGCAATTTGTGCCATGCCATGATCCGAGGTGACGACGAGGGTCGTTTTTTCTGCTAAACCAAGCGCGCGAAGCCCCTGCAAGAGTTCACCGATCGCCTGGTCAGCGCTGGCAATCGATGCATTAACCTCAGGGCTATCGGGCCCAAACTCATGTCCCTTAGAATCGACTTCAGAAAAATACAAAGTTGCGAAGTCCGCTCGGTCTTGATCCTCGCGATTCAACCAGCCTAACAAGTGTTGAGTTCGATCCGATGAGCTCAGGCTGTGGTTGTATCTCAACCAATCGTCGGGCTGAATACCTTGGTTTGGCGACTCAGAGCCCACCCAAAAGAGTGTCGAAGAGCGTTTTCCCTGTTTTTTAAGGGTGACCCAAAGTGGTGTTCCTTCTTCCCACCAAAGTGGATTTTCGATCGCATGTCGATCTGATAATCTAAACACTTGATCAGTTTTAGTGGGATCGTACATGGTGTTGTTCACAACCCCATTGCGATCAGGGTAACGTCCCGTGACCAGTGAATAATGATTTGGAAAAGTGATGGTCGGAAAAACGGGTTCAAATTTTTGAGCAAACGTACCCTTTTGGGCAAGCGCTGACAGGTTTGGGGTAATGCCTCTTTCAAGGTAGTCATTTCTGAAACCGTCTATGCTAACGAGGATGACTAAATCTTTATTTGTGTTGACGAAGGGTTTGCCTAGAGGTTC
>JBAXLV010000508.1:0-2343 GCA_037134635.1 Alcaligenaceae bacterium | reverse complement strand
CTTTGCCTCGTTTTATGCCTCGCCACGCCGCGTCTGGGCTTACTTTAAAACGCCTTCAAAGCAAGCGGGCCATAACCCCTTAGGGGCTTGGTCGGTTTTTGGAATGTTAGGCGTGATTGGCTGGCAAGGGTTTACGGGGCTCTTTGCAAACGACGATATTCTGACCCAAGGGCCCTTTGCCGCGAATGTCAGCACAGCATTGTCAGAGCGTCTAACCGGACTACATCAATTTAACGAAACTTTTCTCTACGCAGTCATCGGTTTGCATTTGGCAGCGATTCTGTTTTATACGCTTAAAGGACAACGCCTGATCATGCCGATGATTCATGGTGATGTTGCAAAGGATCTCGTCCCAGACGGTACCGCCCCCACTCAAGACGACTGGCGCGTACGCGGGCTTGCCTTAGGGCTTGCCCTAGGCCTTGCAGGATTAACGTGGTGGCTGATCTCACGCGCACTGAATGCGGGTTAAGATCTTTCAACATTTATTTTTGAAAGGTGACTTATGCCAGTCGTAACAAACGGATCCTGTCGTATCTATTGGCGCGGTGATGGCGATGCCACACTCCCTGCGCTTGTGCTGGGCAATTCACTTGGCACCGATTTTTCGTTATGGGATCCGATGCTCGATGCCTTAATGAAACATTTTTATGTGGTGCGTTACGACTCACGCGGTCATGGTGGCTCAGAGGCTCCTCAGGGGGATTACTCTTTGGCCCAATTAACCGACGATGCGCAAGCGGTCATCGCAGCAGCGCGACTGACCTCATACGACTATTGGGGGATCTCGTTAGGTGGCATGGTAGGCATGGAACTCGGCGCCCGACGCGCGATTGGCCTGAAACACCTTGTACTGAGCAATACTTCAGCAGAGTTTGATGCCGGCATTTGGGATGCACGTATGGCCGCGTTAAAACAAGGCGGGATGCCCGCGATTATTGATGGTGTCATCGGTCGATTTTTTACGCCAGACTTTGTCGCAAAGAACACGATTGAACTGAAACGCGTGCGTAACACCGCGCTGTCACACGCCCCCCACGGCTATGCCGGGTGCTGTGCGGCGATTCGCGATATGGATTTGTATCCGCGCCTGGCTAATATCCAAGTGCCCACGCTTGTTGTAGTCGGGGATTTTGACCTGTCAACACCATTGGCACGCGGACAGGCCTTAGTTGAGCGGATTAAAGGTGCCAAGCTGGCGATGGTGCCTTCTGCCCATATCCCACCCACTGAAATCCCAGAGCAATATCTCAGCACTGTACTGCCTTTTTTAAAATCGTAAGCGCAGCAATCTAATAAAAAAAGAGACCTCAATTTAATGAGGTCTCTTTTTTATTTCTTGTTCAATCGTTATTTTTTGACGCGATACGAATCGTGACACGCCTTGCAACTGGCGCCCACGTCGCCATAGGCCGAGCGCAGCTTTTCAAGATCGCCAGTACCTGACGCTTCAGACAATTTAACAACTGCTAGTTGAAATTTTTGCTGAGCCTGCTTAAAGCCGGCTGCATCAGACCATGCTTCAGGTTTAGCATTGCTGCCCGCTTGGCTGCCTTCAATAAAACCAGCCCAAGGTAAGTTGGATAAGGTTTTAAGAACATCAATATTGGCATTAATTGCAGCAGCATCATAGGGCGTTGCGCCTTTAATGGTTGGCTGCATACGACCAAAATGCGAACTAATCAAGGTAAGTGCTGATTGGCGATAGCTAATCGCGGCATCAGGCTTGGCAAACTGTGCCTGAGCGGGTTGAAGGATAAAGGGCAAACAAACGGTTAAGGCGACCGACAGTAGATTAATTTTTTTCATGTTGCCGTGTGTATATTCAAGTTAAAAGGGGGATCTCAGTGCTTTTTTACAATCGTTAAACGTTTTTAGCAAGCGTTTGCGCAAGGCCAATATAACTGCGCGGCGTTAACGCCAACAGACGCGCCTTCACTTCGGCAGGCAACGCTAATCCTGAAATAAATTCTTGTAAGGCTTCTTGAGTAATCCCTTTACCCCGCGTGAGTGCCTTCAGTTGTTCGTAAGGCTGTGGCAAACCGTAGCGACGCATCACCGTTTGAACAGGTTCGGCTAAGACTTCCCAGCAGCGATCTAAGTCAGCATCAATCGCAGCGGCGTTGACTTCTAGTTTGTTTAACCCGCGCAAACAAGCATCGTAAGAAACCAGGCAATACCCGAGCGCAACGCCAAGGTTACGCAGTACGGTTGAATCGGTTAAGTCACGCTGCCAACGCGAAATCGGCAATTTCTCAGAGAGATGTCGCAATACAGCATTGGCTAAGCCTAAATTACCCTCGGCATTCTCGAAGTCAATCGGGTTGACTTTATGGGGCATGG
>JBAXLV010000507.1:0-2344 GCA_037134635.1 Alcaligenaceae bacterium | reverse complement strand
TGCTCGAGTTCGCGTGCTTGCTCAAGATACAGTTCATAGGCCGTGGCGAGTGCATGTATGCCATCGATACCTGCATTTGTTCTTAAAAAATTATAGATATTCAAAAACAATGATGAATGTATATTTGGCAACCAAGTTAAAAACCAGTCGGTTGAAAACGGCAACATCCCCTTCGGCGGCGAGTTTCCCTTGAGTTCTTTATATAGCTTGATCAAACGCTCTCTCGAGAGCGACGTATGAGACTCGAGCAGCTGCAAGCGCGCACCTAAGTTGATGAGTCTGATTGCAAGCTGCAATTCTTCTGACTCTGTGACAACGCTCTTTGTCTTCACTTTGAAGTTTCCGTATGGTTTTGCAGCGATGAAATGATGGATGCGTACTAGGTAATCGTTTGCACGGGTTTGCCGGCCATCAATATGGCACTGTGCACAAGCGATTGCGCATAGCCTTTGTTGTGTTGAGTCAGCAGCCCTAGAATCTGCGCATCATCAAACCTAAAGCGCGTTAGCATGACGCTTGAGCTCGCTAATTTGATAAGTTGAGCATTACTGAGTGAGTCCAAAATATCTGCAATGGTTTGGCTGATCCCTAAACGGTAAATCGCAGACGCTTTATCTGATCGAATCATTTGTTGGGCAAGCATCAAATAGTTCAGATTGGCATCGCGAATTTCTGTCACGACTGGATCTTGGATTTGCTCGACTGGATTCATTGAAGGCCTCACAGTAATAAAATTTGTACTCACTTCGTACAGACCAAATTGTGAGCGCGTACAGACACAAGATAAATAGTCGTAAGGATATTTAAAATGAAGTCTTTTATATAAATAAAAGGTAAGAAAAAAACTGACTAAAATTTACAATCTATTGTTTTTAAATGATTAATATTCCGTTAATTTCTGAAATTGATGAAATATTCTTGTCAGAGGTCATAAATGGGTATCAAGTTTTTATTCCAAAATGTCGTTATCCAAGTGGTATGGTTGGATCTCAATCTATTTTTCAAGCGGTTGAGCACGCCATGACTAACACCACATCCAATGCACTGATTCACCAGCTGGGGCAGGAGTTGTTTTTAATGCGACTCACCGTTTCAGCGTTGAAGGCTGACTTGCGGCTTGAGAAAGGAAGCGTTAACAACAATTTCAACACTTTGGCGCAAAGTCTTGAAAGGGCTACACAATCCTTACAATCGCTGGCGCATTTAGGTATAAACTAAGCTTAACCTTTTTTGCCCTTACGCAGGTCACAATGATTCGTTTGCTACTAATAGAAGATCATGCAATCTTGCGTGAGTCGCTTGCTCTGATGCTCTCGAAGGGCAATATCAAGATTGTGGCGCATTGCGCGTCTGCCTTTGAAGCAATGAAAATAATCGACCAAGAAACACTAAACTGTGTTTTGCTAGATTTATCTCTCCCTGATCGTGACGGCATTGAGCTCATTAAGGCGATTCGGCTAAAGAAAAGTGGCTTGCCGGTCTTGGTGTTGTCAATGTATCCAGAAGAGCAATTTGCACTGCGCGCCCTCAAAGCCGGTGCGAGTGGTTATTTGAACAAATCGAGTCCGATCTCAATACTCACCGAAGCCATTGAACAGGTCAGTCAAGGGAAAAAGTACATCACGCCTGCAGTTGCAGCGGTGATGGCCAATGATTTGGATAGCTTTCGTGAAGGGGGCGGGCATGAAATCCTGTCTGATCGCGAGCACCAGTACATGATGTGGGCGGCCACCGGTTTGACGCTTACTGAAATCGCCGAAAAAATGCGAGTATCACCTAAGACCGTGAGTGTGTACCGTGCTCGCACCTTGGATAAAATGAAATTACCCACGACAGCAGCGCTCGTCAGCTATGCCATTAAAAACGGCTTAACTAATTGAAGCGGTATTAAAAGTCTTTCTGAAGCGCCCCTACGGTGTCGACCAGCGCCAATAACAGTTCACTCGGGTCCACAAGTTTTGAATACAAGCTTTTCATTCCGGCATTCAGGCACTCCTGAGTAATCGCCTCAGATACCTGGGCGCTCAAGCCGAAGATGATTTGGCCGTTGAACCGGGACTGAGAAGTGATCATCTTTGATAAGGCCAAGCCATCTATATCTGGCAAAACCAGATCGGATAAAACGATGTCGTAGCGGTTAGTGTCTAATTTCAATAATGCCTCTTCACTATTGTGAGCAAAATCCACGCTGAGTGCTTTTCCCATAATCTGATTTCCGAGCGCTTCGCACACCAGTTCGTTATCGTCTACCAGCAAAACATTGATATGATGCGCCTCGTTGTGTTGGTCTGCAACAGTATTTGAAAGCGACTCTGGCGTTGCGAGAGCGCTTAGCGGCTTAAGC
>JBAXLV010000506.1:0-2353 GCA_037134635.1 Alcaligenaceae bacterium | reverse complement strand
CAACCCAATCCAAAGTACAGCCCGGCTGGCAAGCATCTCACCTGGCAACTGGCGCCTCCGTGCGCAAATCGTTTGAATGGGGCGCTCTTTTGCCGTTGCTTGGCCCGGTGCTGTTGTTTGTGATCTGGGATCTTGTGGTTCGATTCGGGTTGGTGAAAGCGATCTTGCTTCCGCCTCCAGTCGATACACTAGCCACTTTACTGTCGGGTATGTTTGGGGGTGACTTATTGTCACACTTTAGTGTCACCCTGTATCGCACGATGCTAGCCTTTGGCATCGCCACCGCAGTCGGGATGCCGCTTGGTATTTTGCTTGGTAGTAATGTGCGTGCCTATAGCAGCGTAGAATTTTTAATTGATTTTTTTAGATCAACGCCGTCGTCCGCGCTCATCCCACTTTTTCTGTTGATCTTTGGCATTTCAGATATCAATAAAGTAGCGATTGCGGCGTTTGGTGCGTTTCTAATCATCATCTTTAATTGCGCCTACGGTGTCATCAATGCACGCAAGCAGCGTGTCGCGGCTGCCAAAGTAATGGGTGCGAGTCGCTGGCAGATTTTCAAAGACGTATTGTTTTGGGAAAGTCTGCAGCCTTCTTTTGTCGGGCTTCGTTCGGCTGTTTCAATGGCGTTGGTGATTGTCGTGGTCGCCGAAATGTTCATTGGCTCTGAAAACGGTTTAGGACACAAAATCATTGACGCACAACAAGTGATGAATACAAAGATTATGTATGCCGCGATCATCGCTGCGGGTGTTTTAGGCTACGCGTTGAATATCGTATTTTTATTTCTTGAACGACGCATCGTTCACTGGAGCGGAAGATGAGTCGCATTGTGAATGGTCCGATGTTCACAGAGGCTCCTGTTGCGCCCTTTCGTCCAGGTCCTGTAGGTACCCACATCACGATCCGAGGCTTAACCAAGTATTTTGCAGGTTGGCCGCTCTACGAAAATTTTGATCTCGATATCCCGAAAGGAAAAATTGTTTCAATATTCGGCCCGAACGGCTGTGGAAAATCGACTTTAATTAATATGATCGCTGGGCTCATTCCGATCGACGCAGGTGAAATTCTTTTTGACGGCAAGTCGCTGAAAGACACGCGCATTGGTTATGTCTTTCAAAATTACCGCGAGGCGCTGTTTCCATGGTGGCGCACCATTGATAACATCGCCTATCCGCTCAAGCTGATGGGTAAAAGCAAAGCAGAGGTTGACCGTCGGCTCGCAGAGCTGGTGGCTTCGTTTGATGTGAAGTTCGACCTAAACCGATATCCCTACGAACTTTCGGGCGGGCAACAACAAACTGCTTCAATCATGCGCGCGCTTGCCCCCGAGCCCGAAGTTCTATTTTTAGACGAACCCTTCTCCGCCCTCGACTTTGAGATGACGCTATTTATTCGCGAAAAGCTTCAAGAGGTGTTCATGCAAACCAACACCACCATGATGCTCGTATCTCATGACTTGGAAGAGGCTGTCTATCTTGCCGATCAAGTATTGCTATTGACCAAACGGCCAACGAGTATTTCAGATATTCTTGACTACGCAGATGCTAGGCCCAGAACGATTCAAACACTTTCGAGCCCGTCGTTCATTGAAACCAAGAAGCTGAGCCTTGAGATCTTTCAACGTGAAGTTAGAAAATAATTAACGGCTTCAACGTAAAACGGTTAAATGAACGCTATCCCAATGAAACAGCAAAAAGATCAACAGACAAGGCGAACAACGCTCGCTGATCGAGTCTATCAACAACTGAAAGACGATATCGGTAATTTCGTATTGTTTCCAGGAGACCGTTTCACTGAAAACGAACTTTGCGACCGCCTTTCGGTTTCACGTACGCCCCTTCGTCAGGCCTTGGCGCGTCTGCAGCAAGATGGACACATTGAGGTTTTGTTTCGCAGTGGTTGGCGGATTTTGCCGCTAGACTTTAAAAAATTTGATCAGCTCTATGACTTGAGAATTTTGCTCGAGATTGCCTCAATCAAAAAAATCACCGCACGGCCCAAAAATGTTGACAAAAGCGACGCAGATCGGCAGCTTCAATCGTTAGCTGAAATCTGGTTAGTACCCGATGCCGCACGCAGCTCGGATAGCAGGCAAGTCAGCATCTGGGATGAAGAGTTTCATTGCGTGATCGTGCGTGCTGCAGGTAACGAGGAGTTTGTGCGCGTACATTGGGATATCACAGAGCGTATCCGAATGATTCGTAAACTAGATTTCACTAAGCGCCCTCGAATCGAAGCAACTTACAGCGAGCATAAAGAGATATTGCAAGCCCTGATCGCAGGCGAGGCAACGCTGGCCTGTGAATTGATGACAGCGCATATTCAGGCCAGTCAGCGCGAGGTGAGATCC
>JBAXLV010000505.1:0-2355 GCA_037134635.1 Alcaligenaceae bacterium | reverse complement strand
ACAAGCCTTTAAAGTTGATGGCAAACATAAGTTCTGGGGTGGCTTAACGGTCGAAGTCTCGGGTGGTGGCCTAGGGTTAATGCAAACACTTTATAAATATGCCGAAAAATCAGGCATGCATTTGCGCTATGCCACACGGGCCATGGGCTTAACGCGCACTGATCACGGTTGGACGATTGACGTTGAAACCGAAGGTGCACAACAACATATTTCAACCAAGACAGTTGTCATGGCGACCGGCGGCTTTCATGCCAACTTGAAATGGCGCTCAATGTACCTGGGACCAAACTGGGACATGGCCAAGGTGAGAGGTTCACGCTACAACACGGGCGACGGCATCGACATGGCGATCAATGTCGGCGGTGTGGCGCATGGCCACTGGACTGGTTGCCATGCCGTCTTTTACGATTTAAATGCGCCGCCCTACGGTGATATCAATTTATTGAATCAGCAAAAAAATTACTTCTCACTGGGGATTGTCGTTAACGCTGAAGGCCAACGCTTTGTAGACGAAGGAAGCGATTTTCGAAATTATACCTACTCAGGCATGGGCGCCAAGGTGCTCACCCAGCCGGGAGCACTCGCCTGGCAAATCTTCGATGCGAAAACTTCAAGCTTGTTGCCAGATGAATATCGCGTCAAACACGCCACGCGCTATACCTCGGACACCTTAGAAGGTTTAATTGCACAGTTTGAAGGCATTAATAAAAAAGCGGTGCTTCAAACGATTTCTGCTTTTAATCAAGCAGTGGATCAAGCAACCCCTTTTAACCCTGCCGTGCTAGACGGACGTGGCACTAAGGGACTTTCTATTCCAAAATCGAACTGGGCACAGCCTTTGGACACCGGCCCGTTCGTAGCCTATGCCGTCACCTGTGGTATTACCTGCACTTATGGTGGCGTCAAAATCAACCCAACGGGACAAGTCCTGGACGAATTCGATCAGCCCATTGCTGGCCTCTATGCGGCAGGTGAAATGGTAGGAGGCCTGTACTACACTAAATATGCAGGCGGGGCGGGGCTCACTGCGGGGTCAGTGCTGGGTCGCATCTCTGGGGCACACGCTGCAAATATGGCCACAGAAAACATATAAAGTGCGTTCACACAGCTTCATTCAAATAAAAAGAGAGACCATTTATGTATCCGATCAAAAAGACTGTTGTTACTGCACTGCTCGGTTTACTGGTGCCCCTAAGTGTCTTCGCCCAAGCCACCGACTACCCAAGTAAACCCATTCGCTTAGTGGCACCTTTTGCAGTCGGTGGCAGCATCGATATTTTGGCTCGAACCGTTGCAGATACACTTTCGAAAGCAACCAATCAACCGGTCATCGTTGAGAATCGCGCGGGCGCCAGTGGCAACATTGGCATGGAAATCGTTTCAAAAGCAAACGCTGATGGCTATACGCTTTTATTTACCAGCACAAATCTGACACTCAACCCAGCGGTTTATCCAAAAGTCCCTTTTGATCCGATCAAGGATTTTGTTGCAGTGACAAATGTCGCTTACGCACCAATGATTCTGATCACCCGGCCAGACTTTGGTGGTGATTCACTTCAATCACTGATTCAGTACGGAAAAAGCAATCCAGGCAAGCTCAATTTTTCAAGCAGTGGTGCGGGCGGCGCGCCTCATCTTGCAGGTGAAATGTTTCAACTCCTCACCAATATCAAAATGACACACATCCCCTATGCGGGTGCTGCGCCAGCGATTACAGATATCGTCTCAGGCCAAGTGCAAATGACCTTTACCACCTATATCTCTGCGCAGGCCATGCTGAACTCGGGCCGTGTCCGTGGCTTAGCGGTGGCAAGCTTAGAGCGTTTAGTGGCCTTACCCAATATTCCAACGTTTAAAGAGCAAGGTTTTGACGGGATGGAATTTGGCACGATGTTTGGCTTGCTTGCGCCTGCTGGAACGTCGCCCGCGATTGTCAACCGTCTTTATCAATTGATCAAAACTGCGTCTGTCAACCCAGCTTTTCAAGAAAACATCGTCAAACAAGGCGGCTACATGGTGGTCAATACGCCTGCCGAGTATGACAAATATATAAAAGACGATGTCGCGAAGTGGGATAGCTTTATTAAAAAAATCGGCGGTGTTAGTCAGAATTAACGAATTAAAAAAAACTATTCACTACATAAACTAAAACATGAAAAAAATCATCGCTGGTGCAATTTCTAGAAATTATTTCAATATGCCCTTTTGGATCGCAGCCCATCAAGACATGTTCAAAGACGAAGGGCTTGACGTCACCATCGACCTACACGAGCCCATAGACGAAGTTTGGCGACGCCTTCAAGACGGTCGTATGGATATTGCGTTAGGCGTAACCGAACACATCATCTTAGACAG
>JBAXLV010000504.1:0-2359 GCA_037134635.1 Alcaligenaceae bacterium | reverse complement strand
GTGCCGCATGCGCTTCACCTTTTTTTAGAACATCGCTAAGCGCTAATAACATCTGCTTTAAAACGGGAACTGTAGCGGTATAGAGGACGGTCGACATGGTATTCCGATGATGAAAAATGGTTGAGAAAAAAGGCTGCGATTTCGATACTTGGGAGTGTACGCTAGACGCTATAGCGCTTGATAATTTCTGGATTAGGATCACGCCCCAGGCCAGGACCTGTAGGTACATTGATGTAGCCATTTTTGACCTCAATCGCATCGCCTAGCGGGTTCGCGCCCAAGTCGGCAAACGAGTATTCGATCATCGGTGCTTGTTTGTGCGTTGCGGCAATATGCACGCTTGCAAGAAGCCCTGGGCCAAAGTACGGGCAGTGCGGAGTCATGACGACCTGATATTCTTGAGCGAGCGCACCAATGGCCATCATTGCCGAGATGCCCCCAATTTTTGTGACACTTGGCTGAGCGATATCAACCGCGCCTGCTTTAAACATTTGCTCAAAATTTTTGACGCTCATGGCGTTCTCGCCAGCCGCGATTTTTAAACCGCTGTGCGTTCTGACCTTTGCAAGTGTTTCGAAATCTTCAGGTGGCCAGATCGGTTCTTCGAACCATGTCAGTTCGTACGGGCGCACTGCGTCGGCGACCTTGAGTGCTTCACTAAGATTCCAGGGACAGTTCACGTCCATCATCAGGCCAACGCTCGGACCAATCGCATTGCGAGCCGCCTTGACTTGTTCAACACCAAGCTCATGCAGTTTGACTGCGCCATAGCCGCGTTCAACGACGCGAGCGCTGTTCTCGGCCACTAACAACGGATCGGTATAACGCATCAGGCTTGCATAGCAAGGTAAGCGTGTGTGCTTTGCGCCGCCGAGCAAGGCAGAGACTGGTTTTCCTGCAGCTTTACCGGCAATATCCCAAAGCGCAATGTCGAGCCCGGATAGTGCGTAGACCATGGGACCGGTGCGCCCGACGATATGGAGTTTACGATTTAAATCTTCCATGAGCACCGCGATATTGGTTTCGTCGCGCCCTAAGGCAAGTGGTGCCACCATGGCGTGTATCGCGGCACGTGTCGCGGGCCAAATACCAAAGCCAAAAGCTTCACCCCAACCGACGATACCCGAGTCTGTTTCGACGCGGACTAAGAGGATCTCCATTGAACGATCGAGTCCAGCGAACTTAGGGCGTGGTCCGTAGATTTCAAACGGAAGGCTTAAAGCAAAGGTGTCAATTGCGCGGATGGTCATGGTGTTTTCTATTCAACTTTGATATTGGCTTCTTTAATGATCTTGGCCCACTTTACAATTTCAGCAGGGATCCAGGTTGCGAAGTCGCTTGGTGTTCCGCCAACGGTCACAAAGCCCTGCTGCATTAACTTCGCTTGTAACGACGGGTCTTTTAAAGCTTTATTAACCGTTGCATTGACGCGATTCACATAATCGGCGGGCGTACCGGCTGGTGCGATCAGCCCATTAATCGTACTGGCGTCGACATGAGGTAACCCGGCTTCGGTAAAAGTGGGCACATTTGGAAACAGATCACTGCGCGCCTTGCTCGTAATGGCAAGCGCCTTCACGCGTCCGGCATCAAGCATCGCTTTCGTACCCGTTTGTGTTGAAAAAATTGCGGTGATTTGTCCGCCGATAAGTTGTGTAATTGCCTCGCCCGCACCTTTGAAGGGAACGTTCAGCATTTGTATCGCGGCTTGACTTCTGAATTGTTCGGCGGCCAAGTGTGCGCCTGTGCCCTGACCAGCAGAGCCAAAGGTTACCTTATCTACATTAACTTTTGCATACGCAATGAGTTCTGGCACCGTGTTGGCCGCCAGAGCAGGATTCACCACCAAAATTAAGGGCGAGGTTGCGATAAAAACGATGGGTGTGAAATCTTTCTGTGTGTCGTAAGGCAGTTTTGAAAGCAGCGAGGGGTTTGTAATAAATGCGGCATCAATCATGCCGATCGTTAAACCATCGGGCTCTGCTTTGGCAATGGCAAGTGTGCCAATCGTGCTTCCTGCGCCAGGCCTATTCTCAACGACTGCTTGTTGACCGAATTCGTCGCCGATGTAAGGCGCGATCAAACGAGTGAGCGCATCGGTCGCACCTCCAGGCGCGTAGGGAACGATCAAGCGAATTGATCTGGTGATCTGTGTTTGCGCCTGAAGTGTTGGTACCAAGACAAAAAACAGCGCAAGCAGCGGGATCAATCTGCTTAACACAGACGTTTTGGTAAAAAGTTTCAAGCGTATCTCCAGAATTTTATATTTTTACACGTCACTCAGCTTTGATTTTTCCTGTACTAATGACCTTTGCCCATTTGGCACGCTCTCCAACCAAGTAAGCGAGAAAGTCTTGTG
>JBAXLV010000503.1:0-2393 GCA_037134635.1 Alcaligenaceae bacterium | reverse complement strand
AACAAACAACTATCACGCAGCGCCTCAGCTTTTTGCAACACGGATTTTTGCTTCACCATATCGTCGGGCTCAAGATCCACACGCTCAAGCAACTCTTCAAGCAAACAACCAAACGCACGCACTTCGATTTGCTCGATTGCCTTTGCGACAGCAAGATCACTTTGATCGTAAAAAGCCGCTGCACCAAAATCACCTAACACCGCGTGACCGTGATCACCGATCAGCGTGTTGTGCGCATACAAATCACCGTGCGTCAGCCCGCGTCGGTGCAACTGCTGCGCCATGCTGGCCACACCCTGTGCCAAACGCAAGGCGTCGTGCAAACTAAAACGCAGGTCAGGGCTATAGACATCTCGACTGCACGACTGCAAACTTGGCGGCGCCGCCAGATTTCGATAGCTTGAATCCACAAGCTGCATCACCAGCGCTTCTGTACCCTCGGGGTGACCCGTCACTTTGCCAAGCAAATTAATGAGGTACGGATGCGCGCCTGCACTTAAATACGCGGCGATTTCACTGTGCGGCAGACCGTCACTGGTTAGCGCCCCCTTAAAGACTTTGACCGCAACTTCTTGCGCGGCACCCGTCAGCGTCGCTTGATAAATCACACCCGACGCGCCCTCACCAAGCTTTTGCTTAAGTTGAAGACTAGACCAAGGAATCTGCTTCAGCCCAGGTGCGCCTTGTGGCTTTGACGTGTTGAACTCAAGCGTTGCAACTTCATTATCCGAGGCAAACGATAACAAAGCTTTTTGCTCTGCCTCCGCACAAACCGGATTACCCGAGCACCCCAGCCACGACAATCTCGGCATTTGCAGCAACCAGGCTGGCAGGCTCTCAAAACAATTTGCACCAATCCGCAACAACTCAAGCTTAGTGCAGGCGGCCATTTCTGCAGGCAAGGCCGTTAAGCGATTACCCGATAACGCGACTTTCTGCAGTTCAGTACATAAACCAATTTCAGGCGGTAACTCGGCAAGCTGGTTACCCGTCAAAATCAACCACCGTAACTTGGGCGGTAACGCCGCCGCCTGAATGCGCGTGATCTGATTCGTTCGAAACCCCACCATACTCAAGCTTTTGCACTGCCCCAGCACCGCCGGTAATTCAGTAAACCGATTGCCTGCACAAAACAGCACCTGCAAGCGATGCAACCGCGCAAAATCCTCAGGCAAGCTCGTTAAAGCGTTACCCGACAAATCTAAATATTCAAGCGTATCCGCCAACCCAAAGATTTCCTGCGGAAACTCAGTCAGGCCCTCTGACAAGGCCAAACGAGTCGCCCCCTGCAAATCACCACGGCGTAATTGTTCAAGAGTGTTCATGGGTGTGAGGTTAACAAATTCATATTCTTTTGCCTGAACCGTTCATCCTTCAGGCGAACAGAGTAGAATTTCAGGCATCCTGTCTTACTGACCATCACCAAATTTCCTTATGATCCTAGTCACTGGTTGCGCCGGTTTTATCGGAAGTAATTTTGTTCATCACTGGCTGGCTAGCCACGACGAACCCATTGTCAATCTCGATAAGCTCACGTACGCCGGCAACCTGGCCAATCTTTCTGCGCTTGCGCAAGATAAACGACATATCTTCGTACATGGCGATATTGGCGATAAAGAGCTAGTGAGCAAACTGCTAGCAGAACGTCAACCACGCGCAGTCTTAAATTTTGCAGCCGAATCCCACGTTGATCGTTCAATTCTTGGGCCAGGCGAATTTATACAAACCAACGTCGTAGGCACCTTCAACCTGCTTGAAGCCGTGCGCGCGTATTGGTCTGACTTAGACGAAGTCAAGAAGAAAAACTTCAGGTTTTTGCATGTGTCAACGGATGAAGTCTATGGCACACTCGCGCCGCAAGACCCTCCGTTTGCTGAAACCAATCCGTTTGAACCCAATAGCCCGTACGCTGCCAGCAAAGCGTCGTCTGATCACTTGGTGCGCGCCTGGCATCACACTTATGGCCTGCCGGTGCTGACCACCAACTGCAGCAACAATTACGGGCCGTTTCATTTTCCTGAAAAACTCATCCCGCTCGTCATCTTAAATGCGCTCGATAACAAGCCCTTGCCAATTTATGGCGATGGCCAACAAGTACGCGACTGGTTATACGTGCAAGACCACTGCCGCGCCATCGCGCGCGTGCTTGAAGCGGGCCGCCCCGGCGAAACCTACAACATTGGCGGCGCAAATGAAAAAGCCAATATCGATGTCGTCAAAACCATTTGCGCCCGCTTAGATGCGTTACGCCCGCGCGCAGATGGCAAAGGCTATGCCGAACAAATCACCTACGTCAAAGACCGCCCCGGCCATGATCGCCGCTACGCCATCGACGCCACAAAAATCGCACGCGAACTCAACTGGACACCGCAAGAGACTTTTGAATCAGGTAT
>JBAXLV010000502.1:0-2403 GCA_037134635.1 Alcaligenaceae bacterium | reverse complement strand
TTGGACATTAATCCATGGCGTGCAACGCCTGATGCCGAGCCGCCATTCAGTGGGCGAAGCGCGCGGCAGTAGCAAATATCTAGAACAGGGTTTGTACCGCGCCCATAACTTGATAGTGGTCATCGACTAATAATAGTTGACGCCACTTATCAAAAGTCAGGCAGGGGTGCGAGATGTCAAAAGCAAGCATATCGCCCACTTGTATATCTGCTTGGTTGGGGATGCTCATGAAGGCGTGCTGGTCCATCATGGCCGTAATTTTCCAGTCGCTCGCTGCGGGTTGCGGTGTTTGTCCTGAACCGGGACGGTAATGCAGCGCGGTAATCGGTAACCCAGCATCAAACGCTGCATCACGCTTGCCCAAGGCAATAATCGCCCGGCCTGGCTCGGGTACCGATTGAACGTATGCCCATAATTGCAATGCGGGAAGCAGGCTTCGACCCATCTCACGCGCGACGGGGTTGCTGGCTTGTATACGCTTTTCGGCATTCTGATAGACGCCGACATCATGCGTTAAGTAGCATCCGGGCCGCAGAATAACCTGTAGCGTGTGCGCGCCTGATAACGGTTGACCACTAAATTCTTCGGCAACGACATCAAACCAGGCCGAGCCCGCGCCACTCAAAATCACGTTGGGCGCAGTGAATTTATTTTCTAGCGAAAGTGCCTGCGCGCGCGCGAGCACATGCCGCAACAGTGTTCGGATCTCGTCTTCTTTTTGCAAGACACCCTCGTAAAGTTCAACGCCGACCAAGCTTAAAGATTGTGGCCAGCGTGCGACCGCCGCAAGTACCGCTTGCTCTTGCATTAGGTTGCGTATGCCAGTACGACCGCCTTCAACGCCATATTCAAGCAGAATTTTTAACTGTTGTCCGCAGTTTGAAAAATATTGACCTAAGGCGTCAGCATTTGCCGCAGAGTCGACAATGCAACAAAAGTAGAAGTCAGGATCCGATTTTTGCAGTCGAGCAATGATGGCCATATTGCCTTTGCCGATCAATTGGTTCGCCATGATGATGCGGCGCACACCATGAACTGCCGCCGCTTGCGTTTGGGATGCAGTCGCTAGTGTGATCCCCCACGCGCCATGCGCGAGTTGCATCTTAAACAGTTCTGGGCTCATGGTGGTTTTGCCGTGCGGCGCAAGCTCTACGCCGTAGCGCTTGATGAACTGCGCCATCCAGTCTAGATTATGTTGGATACGACTCTGGCGCAGGATCGCAACCGGCAGGCTCACATCCTCATTCAAAATATTCCAGGCAAGATCGCTACACTCATTGAATGTGCAGCCTGTCGCGAGATCGCCCAAACCTTTGCCTAGCGTGTCGAGGTGTGTTTTTTGAACATGATGGCTGTGCATGGCTTATGGCTGCCCGTGAGTAGGAATTAAAAAAGAGAACACTGACCCTTCACCGACTGTTGAATCGAGTTTGATCCAGCCACCATGTAGCTCAATCAGGCGCTTAGCAATAAATAACCCGAGACCTGCGCCTTCACCTTTTATTGTGTAATCATCACCCAACTGCCGAAACTGTTTGAACAATAATTGTTGGTGCGCTTCATCGATCCCGATCCCAGTATCCTTGATGGCCACCTCAACGCCTCGAGCGGTATCAATTGTAGAAATTAATACAGAGCCGCCGTCGCGGTTGAATTTGATCGCGTTATTAAGAAGATTTTGGAGAATCTGTTTGATTTGTCTTTGATCCGCGGTCACGGTGCGGGTTGAATCAGACAGCGATTGCGCGATGGCGATCTTTTTTTGTTCGGCCATGCCGTGTACGGATTGAACGGCAGAGGCAACTAATTCTGGCAATGAAAACTCGGTTTGTGCGACCTCTAATTTTCCGGATTCGATTCTCGCAACATACAAAATATCGTTGATGAGACCGAGCAGTCTTTTACCAGATTGCTGCATATCCTGAACAAAACCCAATTGTTTTGAATTGAGTTCGCCAACAACTTTGTTCTCGAGGGCTTGAGAAAAGCCAATGATGGCAGACAGCGGTGTCCTAAGCTCGTGAGACATGTTAGCTAAGAAATCTGTCTTGTGCTGGTTCGCCTGAACTAATTCTGTATTGATGTGAATGAGCTCGACATTTTTATCGAATAGCACTTGCTCATATTGTGCGATTGAAAAGTAAGCTCGCCATAAAAAAAATCCGAGTACAAGCAAGACGACGATCATTGTGATGATAAAGAACGCATAAATCTTTACTTGATATCCAATAAAAATCACACTAGATTCTTCTGGAGTCGATTCAATTTTGAGAAGCCCAAGCTCAACGCCAACGTTGAGCTTGAAGATGGTGGTCACCCTGTCTTCATGAGTCGTTTGAAGCATGCGCTGACCTTGCATATCTGGGGCTAGCCACTTTTGGTCGGTAAACAGAAGCTTAAGCG
>JBAXLV010000501.1:0-2406 GCA_037134635.1 Alcaligenaceae bacterium | reverse complement strand
ACCCGGCTTGTTCTGGAGTATTGCTTTACTAGGGGTGGTGTGTCTGGCCGTTGCGCGCTTTGTCGTGCCTGTCGTGCCACGTCCGGCTAAGGTAGAAAAACCCGCTAAGCCAATGGAAGTGCTTACTCACATCGATTTATTGCGCCTGAATTTTGGCGTGTTTTGTTTACATCTGATCCAGGTGGCGATGTTTGTAGTGGTGCCGCCACTGTTTATTAAGCTAGGTGGGTTAAGTTCGGCCGAGCTCTGGAAAGTTTATTTACCGGTGATTTTTGGTTCGTTTATTTTTATGGTGCCTGCCATTTTTATCGCAGAAAAACACCGTGCCCATCGTGCCATGTTGCGATTTGCTGTGTTGGGCTTAGTACTGGTTTGTGCTTTCTTGCCTTGGGCGAGTCGCGAGTTTTATTGGCTGGCCGCTGGGCTAACGGCTTTTTTTGTGATGTTTAACGTGCTCGAGGCCCTGCAACCGTCGTTAGTTTCGCGGGTCGCCCCACCCGAACTGAAAGGCTTGGCGCTGGGTTTTTACAACACGGCCCAGGCCGCTGGTTTGTTTTTGGGCGGCGCCTTGGGCGGTACCTTGGTCGCACGAGGTGGGTCAAGCGCGGTATTTTGGGCGGCCTGCGCTTTGTCGGCGCTTTGGCTATTTGTGACCTGGGGCCTAAAGCCTTTAACTGCCAAGCATTAAAAACAAGCGTCCAAAGGCTTAATCCGCCTTGATGCCTGAGGCCTCTACTACCTTGGCCCAGCGCTCCAGATCCTGGGTTAAAAACGCTCTAAATTCTGCTGGTGAATTACCGCTCGGCGTCGCACCCAGGTCTTTCATACGCTTAACAACCTCGGGTTGTTTAAGGGCGACGTTCATTGCTGCATTCAGTTTGTTGATGATGACTTCTGGCGTGCCTGCAGGTGCCAGCAGGCCAACCCAGGGCGCGGTTTGTTCAAAGTCTTTGTAACCTGATGCATCCATTGTGGGGATGCCCGGAAACTCGGGCATGGGCTGGCTGGTCCCAACGGCCAGGATTTTTAAGCGCTTGTCTGCCACCATGTTGGCAATGCCAATCATGGGATAAAACATAAAGGACACGCGACCCGCCATCACTTCGGTTAACGCAGGGGCATTGCCGCGAAACGGCACATGCAACATCTTCACACCCGCAACAGTTGCGGTTAACGCACCGGCCAAGTGTGCCGAGCCGCCATTGCCCGCCGAGCCGTAGCTGATGCTGTCAGGCGTTTTTTTGGCGGCTGCCACCAGGTCTGCCACGCTGTTGTAGGGCGAATCAGGTGCCGTGACCACCACCAACGGCAACACCGCGCCTAAAGAAATCGGTGCAAAATTATTCAGTGGATCGTATTCAGCCTTTTCTTTAAGCAGCACGCGATTGACGTTATGTGAAAGCGACGCAAACAAAAGCGTGTAACCATCGGGATTGGCTTTTGCGACCTCTTTCGTGGCGATTAATGAATTCGCACCGGTACGGTTTTCAACCACGATCGATTGCCCCAGGGTGCCGCTCATGTGCTGAGACACAATCCGACCGATCACGTCTGCGGGCCCGCCTGCTGCAAAGCCAATCAAGACTTTAACGGTCTGGTTGGGGTAAGACGTGGTTTGCGCCACGGTCGATGCGCCCACGGTAGATAGCAGACAGAGCAAAAGAGCAGAAGCAGTTTTTTTCATGGCAATCCAGGACAGGGTTGGTGCAAAAAAATGAGTGCCCCGCAAGGCACTCATGTCGTAAGAAGGTGTGCTTACGCTGCGCGCGGAAAATATCGATCAGCCATCACTTGGCAACGCTTGATAAACCGATGTTCATCGGGGGCATAGTCCGCTACCGCGTTGTGAATCGTCCCCATGTTGTCCCACATCAATACGTCACCGACCGTCCAGAGGTGACGATAGCGAAACTGGGGTTGCAACTGATGCTCAAACAAGAAGTTCAGAATCTCGTCGCTTTCTTTTTCGGGTAATTCGTTAATCCGCATGGCATAGCCGGGGTTTGCGTACAAAATTTTGTTGCCCGTGATGGGGTGGGTTAAAAAGATTGGATGCGAGACAGGGGGCTTGGCTTTTAACTGTGCTTCAGTCAGCGGTGGGCGGGTGCAGCCAGGCTGCTTACGCATGTTTTCCCAAAACTTATTAAAGTCGTGCAGCACGGTCATGCCGTCAAGTTTGGTTTTCAAATCATTTGGCAACGTCTCGTAGGCGGCACGCATGTTCGAGAACTCAGTGTTGCCCAGTGGTTTGCCATCCCGATGCGGGATTTCAATGCCGTACAGTACGTTGGTGAACGCGATCATTTTGCTGTAAGACATATCGGTGTGCCAGTCTTGGCCAGCATCGGCCAAACCCAGTGGTTTGCCGTCAACCTTTTTGTTGGACAAAATCATCACTTCAGGGAT
>JBAXLV010000500.1:0-2407 GCA_037134635.1 Alcaligenaceae bacterium | reverse complement strand
GATTGATATTGTGGTGGTCTCGCCTATCGGTAACGTATTGCTGGTTGAGGTCAAAGCCGGAGACGTTTCGATTGCCGATGGTCAAATCACCAAGGTCTATCGCGATGGCCCCAGCGATGTAGGGCGGCAGACTCGGATTCAGTTTGCAGCAGTGATCAGTCGGTTATCGCATGCGGGCTTGCACACCCATGTCACCAATTGCCTTGTGCTACCCGACTATATTGTGGGTGATCAACAAATTATCACGATGCCGCCTGAACGCATTATTGATGCGACACGGTTTGATCAGTTAGGTTCGCTCGCCAGAGACATGCTGACTCTCGACCAGCCAAAAACTGACATTGAGCACATTCGTAAATTCTTTTGCAATCAATTTAACGTCACGCTAGACATGCGCGTGTTGGGCGAGCAGGTGCGCACCACGACCCTACGCTTGGCTGATGGCCTTGCCACTTGGGTGCCACGCATCACGGCCCCTTCAGGCGTGATCAGAATACAAGCCACAGCCGGTTCAGGCAAAACGCAGCTTGCCTTAAAACTATTAGAAGACGCGTCGGCAAAGTCTTTTAAAAGCTTATACGTTTGTTATAACCGCAGCCTAGCCGATCACATTGGTCATATTGCACCGGCCAAGGCCAAGGTCGCAAGTTTTCATGAACTGTGTGTTGAATATTATCGGCAAACGATCGGCGAGCCTGATTTTGCGGCGCCTAACAATTACGATCGCTTAAGCCAACACTATTGCGAGGCGATAGAAGCCAATGCTAGTTTGCAGCAACGCTATCAACTGATTGTGCTGGATGAAGGACAAGATTTTCAACCCGAATGGGTGGCGGCGTTGCTACCTCAGTTAACCGATGACGGCAAGATCTATTTGCTTGAGGATGACGCGCAGCGACTCTATAAGCGCGAAGAGTTTGATCTAACAGATGTAGTGACCGTTACCTGCCAAGATAACTTTCGAACTCCAGGCGCGATTTGCCATGTCATTAACGCGCTGGGGTTAACTGAACGGCCTGTGGTGTCTCGCTCTTTCTACCGCGGCGAATCACCTAATTTTTATACTTACAGTAATGACACAGAACTATTGCGTCAAACCGAAGTCGCAGTCGAACATCTACTCAAACGCGGCATCGCCCTTAAAGATATTGCCATTATTAGTTGGCGTGGCTTGGCAGGTTCAATCTTAATTAAGACACCTCAACTAGGTGAATTCACTTTACGCCGGCCCACTGGCAAGTATTCAACCGCTGGCGACGCGCTATGGACTGAAGGCACACTACTATCGGATTCTGTCTATCGCTTCAAGGGCCAAAGCGCAGCAGGCATCGTGCTGACTGAAGTTGATTTTGAAAACTTTGATGACAAAGCGCAGCGCCAACTGTTTGTGGGCCTCACGCGCGCGCAACTGGCCGTTGAAGTGGTGTTGACCAACACTGCTGCCGCCCACCTAAACGCCATCGCATAAAAAACCGAAGCAAGGCCCCAAGTGCCTCACCCCTTGAGGCACCAACCCTTCTATTGTCTAACCCAATCACCGTATTTTTATTAATACAGTTGATTTGTACAGTTATAGTGTTATTATTAATACATGAACACTGTCAACAACACCCAAACGTTCTCGCTTGACGAGCTCTGTGCCCTCACCGACCTCACCAAACGCACGGTTCGCTACTACGTCCAAATTGGACTTGTGAACCGGCCTGAAGGTGAAACCCGGGCAGCAAAGTACTCGCCACAGCATCTTGAACAACTTTTGCTTGTCAAAAAATGGACAGCAGCTGGGGTATCGCTTGACCGTATTCGTGAACTGCTACAAGGCGGCTCAGCGCCAGTCCCTGAGCGAAGGCGCGTGCCCGGGTCAATCGAAGTCTGTAGTCATTTGCATGTGGCCGAAGGCGTTGAGCTTGTGATTGAACCGACCCGCGCTGGTCTTACCCCCGAGCAATTGCGCCACTTTGTTCGAGCCGTGATGAGCGCCTACGAACAAATCAACCAAGACAGCACAACAAAGGCAAACAAATGATCGACATCATCGACTTCGACGGCCCAAAGGCCACTCTTCGTAACAGCCAAGGCGAACCACTGATCCTAAAAGACGTTGCCATCGCGGGCGAACTGCGTGGTGCTATGTTTGAAGCGCATGTGCGCCAAACCTTTAGCAACCCGACTCAAACTCATGCTGAAGTCGTGTACAGCTTTCCGCTTCCCTGGGGCGCAACACTGTTAGGCGCTGAAGTTCAGCTGGGCCAAGTCAAACTCAATGGCACAGTGGTTGCCAAAGCTAAAGCTGCAGAACAATACGAAGAACGCCTCTCAAAGGGCGACGCCGCCATCATGCTAGAACGCGGCAACGATGGCAATTACGTTTTGCACCTAGGTAACTTAGCACCAGGTGAACAATGCC
>JBAXLV010000499.1:0-2410 GCA_037134635.1 Alcaligenaceae bacterium | reverse complement strand
TTATGGCGAAGGCAATCAAACTCGCTCATTTTGTTATGTGGATGATTTAATTGGAGCTTTTATACGATTAATGGCTACCGGTAATGAAATAACAGGGCCAATTAATTTGGGCAATCCTAATGAATTCACTATCATTGAGTTGGCTAAAACTGTGATTGAAATGACTAACTCGAAGTCTGACTTGAAGTTTGTAGCACTGCCGTCAGATGATCCCAAGCAACGAAGACCAGATATTTCGCTTGCACAGGCCCAACTGGGATGGCAACCAAATATTTCCCTGCATGACGGGCTTGCTCGTACTATTCCGTATTTTGAGCAGATGATCGCTGCTGGCGTTCAGGTAAACACATGGCAGCCTGCTTGAACAACTACCGCACTCGCATCTACAACCACTATGTCTTGGCATGGGATGCAGCCAATGTGCCACAGTCGCTGGCAGAGTTGGAAAACCGTGGACCCACCATGCGGTTTGTCATCAACACGTTTTTCCCCAAAGACAAATTCGCTGCTATTTTGGATTTGGGATGCGGACATGGCACGCTGGTTTATTTTGCCCAACAATCGGGTTATGCAAACACCCAAGGCGTTGATTTATCGACTCAGCAAGTGGCATTGGCTAAGCAGTTAGGTATTGCCAACATTACACAAGGTGATTTGATGGCTGCGCTTAGAGCCACGCCACCGGCCTCATTAGACGCGGTCATAGCTTTTGATGTGATTGAGCATTTCACCAAAGATGAACTGATTGATTTGGTCGACGCGATTCATGCTGCACTTAAACCCAGTGGGTGCTGGATTATTCATGCGCCCAATGCCAATTCACCTTTTGTGGGCGCGGTGCGTTATGGCGACTACACGCATGAGCAAGCCTTCACCCCCACCTCTATCCAGCAACTGTTAAAGGCATCTGGCTTCGACCGGATTGTCTTTGCCGAGTGTGGCCCGCGCGTGCATGGCCTTAAAAGCCTGGGTCGCGTTATCTTGTGGCAAATTGTACGCGGCTTTCTTATCATGGCTAATGCCGCAGAAACTGGTGCGGTCGGGGTGGGGGAGGGGGCTGTTTGGACCCGAAATTTCTATTCGGTAGCTTATAAGTAGCTGCCACACCTAATGTGACACTGACAATGAAAACAGCATTGGTTTGCGGCATATCAGGCCAAGATGGTGGTTACCTGGCCAAACTGCTACTAGAAAAAGGCTATGCGGTACATGGTGCGTCGCGCGACGCACAAGCCGTATCGTTTAGCAATCTGATGCGCCTTGGTATCAAAGACCAAATCACGTTTGAATCCATGGCGCTCAACGACTTTCGCAGTGTGTTGCAAGTGTTGATGAAAGTAAAACCAGATGAAATCTACAACCTGGCCGGGCAAAGCTCGGTGGGATTGTCTTTTCAGCAACCGGTTGAAACGCTAGAGAGCATTAGCGTCGGCTCACTCAACCTGTTAGAAGCAATCCGTTTTGTCAATAGCCCCATCAAGCTGTACAACGCCGGCTCTAGCGAATGTTTTGGCGAAGCAGGCATTGTGCCCGCTGACGAAAATACCCCCTTTAGACCGCGCAGCCCATATGCAGTAGCAAAAGCCGCGGCCTTTTGGGAAACGGCCAACTACCGTGAAGCCTATAACTTGTTTGCCTGCTCAGGCATTCTATTTAACCATGAATCTCCCCTGCGGCCTGAGCGCTTTGTGACCCAAAAAATTGTTGCCGCTGCGTGCCGCATTGCGGCAGGCGAACAAGACCAACTTCATCTGGGCAACCTATCCATTCAGCGCGACTGGGGCTGGGCCCCTGAATATGTTGAAGCCATGTGGCTGATGCTGCAACAAGATCAGCCGGACGATTTTGTGATTGCTACCGGCCACACTTACAGCTTGGAACAGTTCGCCGAGCAAGCCTTTGCAGCCGTTGGACTGGATTGGAAAAAATACGCGGTGGGCGATGCTGCAATGCTGCGACCCACTGACATCATGGCCAGCAAAGCTAACCCCACCAAAGCCATTGACAAGTTGGGCTGGCAAGCCAAACTGATCATGCCAGACGTGGTGCGCCTGATGGTCGATGCTTACCAACAAACTCAATGTCCTGGTGCAACAAAATAAAAAGATTCCATGCTCAATAAACCCATTCGCCTAGCCTGGTTGGCTACCCATCCCATTCAGTACCAAGCGCCCTTGTTGCGAGCAATCGCCCAGTGTCCTGATATTGATCTGACAGCTCTATTTTTCAGCGATTTTTCCACGCGTGGATTTGTTGATCCAGGTTTTGGTCAAATTATCACTTGGGATACGCCGCTGCTGGAGGGATACCAATACGAGTTTCTACCTGGCACCGGCAGCGAGATTAAGGGAATCAAAACCTTTCAACCCAAAGTAGGTGGCTTAGCAAAGAGGCTTAATCGTGACAACTT
>JBAXLV010000498.1:0-2424 GCA_037134635.1 Alcaligenaceae bacterium | reverse complement strand
CGCACGAGTCGGATCCCCGCTACCAAGAGCTAATAATTTGCGTCGAAACCGAGAAGGAATCGGAGGCGTGGGAAAGAGATAGCGGGCTAGGTCAAAGACATTGCGCAGATCGTATTGATGCCCAAGTTGCGAGAGGGCATACTGAATCACTTGGTCGCACTCTGCTTGACTCAAGCCGACGGGTCGACAGATTCGTGTATGCAGATGCGCAAAACGCTCTAGACTACTGCTACAGACACCTCGAACGGTGTCGGCTTCAATGAGGCAATGATCTTGAGGTGCACGATCTCCTAGGGAATCCCAGCCAATAAATAGCGCAGAATGCGACCAGTTTGATTGCGTTAAATATTTGATGGCAGAGCTGATTCTCGTGCGCCCCTCTACAAGAAGAACGTCGCCAGGGCGCAACGCTTCTTGCAGATGTAGGGGATTAGAGGGGGGCGCAGAGGACTCGACCTGTACCTCTTTGGTTAGATAGGTGGCTAGCCATTGACCGATCGATAGCGTGAGCCGATTCATTATTTCTTGCGGCGCGCATCCACTCTTGCAACTAAATCGCGCTCGGCGGCATCGAGCTTATCGAGACCGACTAGTTTTTGCCGTTCTTGAAAAGACGTCATCCGATCGAGCATGCTTTCGCTTGTACCTTCTCGGCGCAGGACTTCAAGACCTTGCCTGATGGCAAATGAGCCGAGGTACAAAGCCGCGTTTGCATAAAGAATCACATTAAAGCCCATTGCGAGTAATTCTTTTTCTGGTACGAGTGGTGTCCGGCTACGCTCGATCATGTTGGCGACCATTGGGGTCCCTTTGAACTCTTTGCTGATGCGCTGTAATTCTTCAAGGCTGTTGGGGGCTTCGACAAATACCATGTCGGCACCGATTTCGCGGTAAGCATGTGCGCGTGCAATTGCTGACTCTAAGCCTTCGGGGCCTCGGGCGTCTGTGCGAGCAATGATGACAAAGTTGGGATCGGTGCGCGCATCCAGAGCAGCTTGCAAGCGATACAACATTTCTTCGACAGGTGCGACAGACTTGCCTTCAAAGTGTCCGCAGCGTTTCGGAAACACTTGATCCTCGATGTGCAAGCCCGCTGCGCCAATGCGCTCGTACAGTTTGATCGTGCGTTTGACGTTAGCGACGCCGCCGAACCCTGTATCGCAGTCAGCGATGACCGGGACAGAGACCGCGTCTGAAATTCTTTCGACCTGACTCGCTAGTTCATTTAGCGTAATCAGTCCGATATCTGGGCCGCCTAAATAGGTGTTTGCTGTGCCGCCACCGGTGACATAAACAGCTGGGAATCCAGCTTGTTCAATTAACTTTGCGGTGAAGCAATCTGTTGCGCCAGGGACAATACCTGGGCCGCCAGCGGCGATGAGTTCTCTAAGTTTTGCGGCACGTGGATTCATATTTTCTCAATCTTTGGGTGGAGCCATTTCTAACCAGCGAGTAGGAGTGGCGATAAAAATATTGGTGATAAAAAATAGGTAGCAGAAAATTAAACTTTAAAACTAAAAAATACGTTCTGGCCTGCAGCTGTTAAGTCTGAAGGCGCTCAATACTATTTTGTCTGAAAGAGCCAAATTTGTTTAGGATGCCAGCTTAGCGTATTTGCGTTTCTCAGCCACCATGTCGGGCAAAAACCAGGCGACTAAACCGAGGATTGGCAAGAAAGAGCATAGTTGATACACGAAGCTGAGGCCGTTTAGATCGGCCAACCAACCCATCACGGCTGCCCCCAGGCCTCCAAGGCCAAACGAAAAGCCAAAGAACATGCCGGAGACAAAGCCAACTCGACCTGGCATCACTTCGTGCGCAAACACCAAGATCGCCGGAAATGCAGAAGCCATTAGAAGGCCAATAATAATCGTTAGCACTCCAGTCCAAAATAGATCTGCGTAGGGTAGCGCGAGCGTAAACGGAAGCGTACCCAAAATTGAAATCCAGATCATTGGCCTGCGCCCCAGGCGATCAGTGAGCGCGCCGCCGACTAGCGTGCCGACAGCAATCGCAGCCATAAAGATGAATAATTGCACTTGCGCGGCCTGAACCGGCAGATCGAAACGTTCGATCAAGTAGAAGGTAAAGAAAGAGGTCAGGCTAGCGCTATAGACGTTTTTCGAAAACAGCAACAGCATCAGAATTGAAATCAAAAATAGCATGCGCGCGCGAGGTAGGTCTGACGCGGCCATAGCGACGGCAGCAGCGGATTTATTGCTTGGCTTGATATGGGCGCCATACCATTTTCCGATGCGAGTTAAAAACGCAATGGCGATGAGTGCTGCTAACGAGACCCAGGCAATGGCTTTTTGGCCGTGAGGCAAGACAATGAAGGCGGCGAGTAAGGGGCCGACAGCTTGCCCCATATTTCCGCCCACCTGAAAGAAGGCTTGCGCAGAACCGAATTTTCCGCCTGAAGCC
>JBAXLV010000497.1:0-2429 GCA_037134635.1 Alcaligenaceae bacterium | reverse complement strand
CACGCCCTGATGTGGCCGCTGTGATTCATACCCACACGCGCGCAGGCATGGCAGTGTCATCGATGAGCTGTGGCTTGCTACCCATGACTCAAACTGCGAGTCGTTTTAATAATCACATCGCATATCACGACTTTGAAGGGCCGGCAGTCGATCTGGCTGAACGCGAATTATTGGTGCGTGATTTAGGCGACCACAACGCGATGATCTTGCGTAATCATGGTTTGCTCACAAGCGGTGCTTCAGTCCAACAAGCGTTCAACCTCATGTATCAACTTGAAATGTCTTGCCGAGCGCAAGTCGACGCAATGGCAGCAGGGACCCAGCTCAGCTTGCCCACGACTGAAGTCCTTGAAAAATCAGCCCATCTTTATCAGCCCAACGTACGTCGTCCCTATGGTGAACTCGAGTGGCACGCTATGCTACGTCTGCTTGAGGCCGAGCCAGGCGGGTTTCCACATTACGCCTCCTAAGCCATCACAATGACCTCACTTTCTAAAATGAACACGTCTGCCCTGCAAGGACTTGCTGGAATTTGTGACTGTCACACCCATGTGTTTCCGCCTCAAGCCCTGTTCCCCTTTTCTCCAACCCGTCATTACACACCTGACGAAGCGTCAATCGAAGATCTTCAGGCAATGCATCGGTCAATCGGTGTCGAGCGCGTTGTCATCGTACACCCCAGCTGCTACGGAGCCGATAACAGATGCTTGCTATGGGCCCTGCGCACAATCGGCAAAAGTGCTCGCGGAGTGGCTGTTATTGATGATCAAACATCACTGGCCGCGCTGACCGAAATGCACGAAGCAGGTGTACGCGGAACACGGTTAAACCTAGAGACGGTTGGGCAAAATGATCCTCGCGTAGGCCAACAACAATTATTGCGAACCGCAAAGCAAATCGCCCCACTGGGCTGGCACATTCAGATGTACACCAACTTGGGCGTCATTGACGGCCTACATGACACGATCATGCAGGCCTCAACGACGGTTGTGATTGACCACTTTGGCAAGCTTGATGCGGCTGCGGGCTTAAAGCAGCCTGGCTTTGATGCGCTTGTGTCGCTCGTGCGCTCTGGTAAGGTTTATGTCAAGCTTTCAGCAGCGTACCGCGTCTCTGAGGCAAGGGATTACACCGACTTAACATCCTTTGCTCAAGCGCTCATCGATGCCAATCCCGATCGCGTCGTCTGGGCGACTGACTGGCCTCATCCCTTTCCACCAAAAGGTCAAGTACGCAGACCTGAAGTGATTGAAACATTTCATCACGAAGATAACTTAGCCGCCATTCAACGCGTTGTGCTTTGGGCACAAACCGCTGAACGTATTAAAAAAATTCTCGTCGATAACCCAGCACGACTCTATAGCTTTTAAGTCGTTCCCTCGTTCACAACAATCTGACTGGAGGCACTGACCATGCACTCGTTTCGCACCAGTATCCTTTCATTCGCAGCGGCCCTCTTGACACTGTCCGGTCTAAACATCGTCAAGGCGCAAACACCTGAAGTCGCCACTTACCCAAATCGCCCTATCAAAATCATCGTACCGGTGGCCCCCGGCGGTACAGTCGATATTGTGGCGCGTGCGCTCGCTGAGGCGCTGACCAAGCCGCTTGGCCAACAAGTCATCGTTGAAAACAAACCTGGTGCAAGCAGCTTACTCGGTACCAATTTTGTCGCGAAGTCAGCGCCCGATGGCTACACCTTACTGGCGCACTCAACAACCTTTGTGACCGCTCCCGTTTTATTAAAAAATGCGGGCTACGATCCTTTGAAAGATTTCATCCCAATCACCGTCACCTGCCAAATCCCGATGGTGCTTGTGGTCAATCCTGAAAAAATTACCGCACGCACCTTGAAAGACTTTATCGCGCTATCAAAGGCGCAACCCAAGTTTTATGCCTACGCTTCATCAGGTAATGGCTCAACCGGACATATCGCGGCCGAATTATTTAGTCGTGCGGCAGACGTTTCGTACTTGCATGTTCCGTACAAAGGTAATGCGCAGTCGATGGTCGATCTTTTAGGCGGACAAGTTCCCTTGATGTTTGATCAAGTGAGCACCTCTGCGCAGTATGTATTAAGCGGAAAAATCGCAGCTATCGGCGTGACAAGCAAAACACGCTCGCCTATTTTGCCAAACGTACCAACGCTTGATGAATCTGGGCTGACTGGTTTTGAAGACTCAACCTTTAACGGGCTGTTTGCGCCTGCTGGCACCCCCGCTCCGATCATCAACCGCCTACATACTGAGTTGACCAAAATATTGCAATCGCCCGAGCTCGTCAAACAATTTATGGCCAAGGGTGTTGAGCTTGGTGCAAGCCCAACGCCCGAGCAATTTAAACAATATCTGGCACAACAAACTTCGCGCTATCAAGAGCTAGCCCGAAGCGCAAACATCGCCGCCGACTAAGCCCCCGCAGCGCATGGA
>JBAXLV010000496.1:0-2430 GCA_037134635.1 Alcaligenaceae bacterium | reverse complement strand
CCTTTCCCGCGGCGGGAAAGGGAATTATTCTGAGGGCGATTTTGCTGATGCGCGTGATATTTATGGTAAATCCAAAGCATTGGGCGAAGTTTTTTATCCTCACGCAATCACGTTGCGTACCTCGACTATTGGCCATGAATTACAAAGTCAATATGGTTTGCTAGATTGGTTCTTATCACAAGAGGGTGCATGTAAGGGGTATGACCGCGCAGTTTTTTCAGGGCTCCCAACAGTCGTTTTTGCGCAGGTGGTACGTGATATTGTTATTCCACTCAACGAGATGTCAGGTTTGTACCATGTTGCTGCCAAGCCAATTAATAAGTTTGACCTATTGAACTTGATTGCCGAAGCTTACGGCAAGGCAATTGATATCGAAGTAGACAGCAGTCTATCAATTGACCGTTCGCTTAATGCTAATCGCTTTCAGGCGAAAACAGGATACATTGCCCCTGGCTGGCCTGAATTAATAAATTTGATGTGCGAATATAAATAATTGGGATTGGTAATGTTTAAGGATAAGGTACTTCTGATAACGGGGGGCACGGGTTCTTTCGGGAATACAGTGCTTAAGCGCTTTCTTACGACCGAGGTACGTGAGATTCGCATTTTTAGTCGTGATGAAAAGAAGCAGGAGGAGATGCGCATAGCAATTAATAATTCAAAATTGAAGTTTTATATCGGCGATGTCCGTGATTATGACAGTCTCCATCGCGCGATGAAGGGTGTGGATTATGTGTTTCATGCTGCAGCCCTAAAACAGGTTCCTTCATGCGAATTCTATCCATTAGAGGCGGTGCGAACTAATGTTATTGGCACTGAGAATGTAATGAACGCAGCTATCGCTAATAATGTAAAGCGCGTTGTAGTGCTTAGTACAGATAAAGCTGTGTACCCTATTAATGCGATGGGCATATCTAAAGCGATGGCGGAGAAGTTGATGGTGGCCAAAGCTCGTATGCAGGATGCCGAGGAGACGGTGTTGTGCGCAACTAGATATGGGAATGTAATGGCTTCACGTGGCTCGGTAATTCCTTTGTTTGTGTCACAGATTAAAGATGGCAAACCGCTCACCATTACTGACCCTAATATGACGCGTTTTCTCATGTCACTAGAAGACTCCGTAGAATTAGTGCTCTATGCATTTAAGCATGGTAAGCAGGGCGATATTTTTGTACAAAAAGCTCCTGCTTCAACTGTGGCAGATTTGGCTACGGCAATTAAACAGTTATTTAACAAAAATGAGCCTATTCGTATTATTGGTACTAGGCACGGTGAGAAGTTATATGAATCATTGATTTCACGTGAGGAGATGGCTAAAGCAGAGGATATGGGGGCGTATTATCGGATACCAGCCGACAACCGTGATTTGAATTATGCGCAATACTTCACCGAGGGTGAAGAAGAACTCTCGCACATGGACGACTATACCTCGCATAACACTGAGCGGCTAAATGTTACTCAGGTGAAAAGTTTATTGCTAAAGTTAGATTACATAAAGGGCGAATTAAATGCTTAAGGTTATGACCATTGTAGGTACCCGACCTGAGCTGATTAAAATGAGTCGGGTTATTGCTGAATTCGACCTACATACTCAGCACATTTTGGTGCATACGGGGCAAAACTATGATTACGAACTCAATCAACTTTTCTTCGAAGATTTAGCTATTCGCAAGCCCGATTATTTCCTGGAAGCCGTAGGGGATAATGCGGCACAAACTATAGCTAGAGTCATTGAAAAATCTGACGAGGTCATGGGCAAAGAGTTGCCTGATGCCATCATGTTGTACGGTGATACTAATTCTTGTTTGGCTGTCATTGCAGCAAAAAGACGGAAAATTCCCGTATTTCACATGGAGGCCGGTAATCGATGTTTTGACCAACGCGTGCCGGAAGAGTTGAATCGCAAGGTATTGGATCATTTAAGTGATATCAATCTAGTGCTCACAGAGCATGCACGTCGTTACTTAATTGCTGAAGGTATTCGTCCTGAGACCATTATTAAAACAGGATCGCATATGCGTGAGGTGCTAGATTTTTACATGCCAAAAATATTGCAGTCTAATGTGCTTGAGAGAATGAGCCTTGAATCAAGCAACTTTTTCATTGTGAGCGCGCATCGAGAAGAAAATATTGATAGCCCAGAAAATATGTTGAATATGGTCCAAACGCTCAATGCTTTAGCGGATACATATCAACTTCCAGTAATTGTTTCAACGCACCCGCGTACAAAAAAGCGTTTAGATACAATGGAATTGGGCAATCTTAGCCCGCTAATTCAATTTCTGAAGCCATTTGGATTCTGTGATTACATTAAGTTGCAAATGGAGGCGTTGTGCGTGGTGTCCGATAGCGGTACGATTTCTGAAGAAGGTTCATTACTTAATTTGCCAGCTATCACCATACGTAATGCACATGAACGCCCCGAGGGCA
>JBAXLV010000495.1:0-2431 GCA_037134635.1 Alcaligenaceae bacterium | reverse complement strand
GATCGTCACAATGGGTTCGCGAATTTCGAGATACTGACCAACCTCGGGCATGCGCGACGGGCTTTCGATCTGGATCACACTGTTGTCACGCAACACAACTTCATAGACCACGGATGGCGCGGTCGTGATGATGTCCATATCAAATTCGCGCTCAAGGCGTTCTTGGACGATTTCCATATGCAGCAAACCCAAGAAGCCGCAACGAAAGCCAAAGCCAAGCGCTTGCGATACCTCGGGTTCGTACATCAGCGACGAATCGTTAAGCTTGAGCTTTTCAAGCGAATCACGCAACTGATCGTATTCACTGCTTTCAACCGGATACAGCCCAGCAAACACCTGAGGTTTGACTTCTTTAAAACCCGGCAACGCCTCAGAGGCTGGTTTGGCTAAAAGCGTGATCGTGTCACCCACTTTTGCATCGGCCAGCTCTTTAATGCCTGCAATCACAAAGCCCACTTCGCCGGCAGACAAATGCGGGCGCGGCTGCGACTTGGGCGTAAACACGCCAGTTTGCTCGCACAAATGCACAGCGCCTGTCGCCATAAAAGAAATTTTATCTTTGGGTTTCAGTATGCCGTTGACCACACGCACCAACATCACAACGCCCACGTAGTTATCAAACCACGAGTCAATGATCAACGCTTGCAGGGGGGCCGATGCGTCGCCCTTGGGCGCAGGAATACGTGCAACCACGGCCTCGAGGATCTCATCGATCCCCATGCCCGTTTTGGCACTGGCCAAGATCGCCTCAGAGGCATCGATGCCAATCACTTCTTCAACTTCAGCGCGCGCGCTTTCTGGATCAGCCGAAGGCAAATCCATTTTATTTAATACCGGAACAACCTCAACACCGAGTTCGATGGCTGTGTAGCAGTTGGCCACGGTTTGCGCCTCAACCCCTTGAGAGGCGTCAACGACCAACAGCGCACCCTCGCAAGCGGACAGGGAGCGGCTGACTTCGTACGAGAAGTCGACGTGCCCGGGGGTATCAATCAAATTAAGGTTATAGATCTGGCCGCTGGCCGACTTGTAGTGCAGCGCAGCCGTCTGAGCTTTAATCGTAATCCCACGTTCGCGCTCAATATCCATTGAATCAAGCACTTGAGCGGACATTTCGCGGTCTGCCAACCCTCCGCAGCGCTGAATCAGTCGGTCTGCCAGGGTGGATTTACCGTGATCGATATGGGCAATAATCGAGAAATTGCGAATGTGCTGCATAACGCCTAAGAAGTAAGATACCAAGCAAAAGGGGCGCTCTGCGCCCCTTTTGCGGCAAACCGCTATTCTAGCCTGTCTAGCCTCACTTATCCTTGCGAACGGCCACCCAGCGGGTTTGATCGCCGGTTCGTACCATCAGCCCGACTGGCCGAGACTCATCCAGGCTTGCCACAACCTTGGCAAACTGCGCCGGAGAGGTGATGTCGGTATCGTTGACCGCCAAAATGATGTCCCCTTCGACCACGCCGGCCGTGCTGGCAGGCGCATCAACCGCAGTCACCTGAACACCGCCCTGGATACGCAGCTTTTTCTGAACATCCTCTTTGACAGGAACCACGTCCATGCCCAACACCGTAGTCACGGCCTCGGCGGGTTTGCCCGGTGCAGGCTCAGCAGCGGCTGTTTTATCCGCCTTGAGCTCAGCCACCGTCACCTTTAAAGTCAGGGGCTTACCTTTGCGCCACACTTCGAGGCTTGAGCTTGTACCTGGTTTGGTTTCACCGACGATGCGTGGCAAATCAGACCACCGTGTGATGGGCTTATCACCGAACTTCGTGATGACGTCGCCGGGCAACACGCCGGCTTTGTCAGCAGGTGCATCAGGCTCTACAGCGCCAACCAAAGCCCCTTCCGCTTTAGGTAAACCAATGGCTTGGGCAACATCTTTACTGACTTCACCGATTTGCACGCCAATGCGTCCACGCGTCACTGAGCCTGAGGCACGCAATTGATCGACCACCGACATTGCCTCTTCAATCGGAATCGCCAACGAGATGCCCATGAAGCCGCCACTACGCGACACGATCTGCGCATTGATCCCCACGACCTCACCTTTCAAGTTCAACAAGGGTCCGCCTGAGTTACCCGGGTTGACCGCAACATCCGTTTGAATAAAGGGCAGGTAATCACCCGTTTCACGACCAAGCGCACTGACGATGCCTGAGGTGACGGTTGACTCAAGACCAAACGGTGAACCGATCGCCATCACCCACTGACCTTTTTTAAGTAACTTGGCATTGCCAATCGGCAAGAACGCCATGCCTTTTGCCTCAACTTTTAGCAAGGCAACATCAGTACGCTTATCGCTACCAATTACCTTCGCCTTGAACTCACGCGCATCGGTCAGTGTGACAAAAATATCGGTCGCACCTTCAACCACGTGATGATTCGTCAAGAGATAACCGTCTTCAGAAATAAAGAAGCCAGAACCTAC
>JBAXLV010000494.1:0-2432 GCA_037134635.1 Alcaligenaceae bacterium | reverse complement strand
ATATTGAAATAAAAACGCATGACCAGTTAATGCAATTAAAGCCCGCCTTCGTACGTGCAATGGCTCAAGAACTCGATGTGCTGAGTTTGCGTGGCCGAGTGTGTCCGGTCAGTTTTTCTGATGGTAGTTTCGGCGTGTTTACCTTGATTGATTATTGTCATGATGATCAGACGCGGGCACTACTAAGTCTCTTGGTTGCACGAGGGTTTCGCTTGAATCAGCCTCATCTCTTTGTGTTGCCCGCAGCATTGTTACTGGCAATCGATCGATCACCCGTCGAACGCTTGCAGACGTCTTCGGTTGTCTCGAGCACGCGGCAGTTGCAACAGGGCGCGCTTGCGGCAGCGTTTGATGATTTGCTGCGCTGGGGCGTTGTGCACCAGGCAAGCGATATTCACTTTAATGTGAATCGAAACCAACATTCGTCACCTGTATTTTTTACGATTGCAGGTCGTTATGTTTCGCCTTCAGAGTTTGCGAGTCTGCCCACTGCGACAATGCTCGATATGCTTGCAGTGGCTTGGATGGACATTGAAGGTGGCAACGGTGCGGTGTTTGATCCCATGATTGAACAACAGGGGCGACTCAATCGGTGGGTCAATGGGCAAAAGTTTTTGCTTCGCTGGGCCTCGCTGGCAACCGATGTTGGCCCCTCGGTATGTTTACGGGTACTCGCGATGGACGCTTTAAATCATCTGACGCCTGATCTTCAGACCTTAGGCTACCTAGAACCACAGATTCAGCTGTTTGAACAAGTTCAGCAAGCCGCAGGTGGCGCGGTGATTCTAGCCGGGACGGTTGGGTCAGGAAAATCCACCACGATTGCGACCTTAATGCGCAACATCGTCGCCGATCGCAAAGTCATCACGCTTGAGGATCCCGCCGAATACTTGATTCCCAATGCCTTGCAAAATACGGTGAGCCGCTGCTTTTCTGAGCACGACGTTCATTCTTTTGATAGCAAGCTTAAGGCCATCAAACGCTCTGCCATGAATGACCTGTTGATCGGCGAAATACGTGATGAAACGACGGGTCGTGCATTTATGGATTTAGCGGCGTGCGGCGTCAATTTATATACAACAGTACACGCAGGCTCGGCTTTGCTGATCCCTGATCGTTTAACGTCGAGTTTTATTGGTGTCGCGCGCGATTTGCTGGCGACACCCGGGATCTTAAAGCTGCTGGTCTTTCAAACCTTAATGACCAAGCTATGCCCGGTTTGCGCGTTGACGTTTGAGCAGGTGCGTGCCCCGGCCTGGTTAGATGCCTGGGTCAATGAGGCCGAACTTTACTTCGGAGTCTCGCGCCAAACGTTGAGGTTTCGCAACCAGCAGGCTTGCTCAGCCTGCATGCATGTGATTGAAGGCTTGAGAGGAACGGCTGGGCGCACTGTCATCGCTGAGATGATTGATCCCTTAAGAGAATCAGAATTTCTTCAAGGGGTCAAAAATGGTGATGGCGTAGGACTGTATCGTTGGTTTAATGCCCGAAGTCAGCGGGCACGGCGGCAAAAAGACTTGCAGCGCCAATCTGCGCAACAGATCGCGATTTACAAAATGGGGCAGGGTTTGCTTGATCCGTGCGATGTATACGCGCGGTTTGGGGGCCTGCCTCAATTACCACCTAAACGTGATGAGCGTGCGTAAAGTCGGGTGGGCTGTTCAACAGCGCTTTCAGTCGCGGCTTCTGCTGGGCTGGCGCGTGCATCTTGCGGCCAGCCAGTTTCGTGCGCAGCGAGCTGACTATTATGACTATCTGGCAGAGATGATCGCCGTGACCGCGGGGGCAAAAACGCTTTTAAGTGTCTTTCAGGACGATGCTCAGCGTTATGCGCGGCAAGGCCCACGCGGCGTGCTTTCGCAGCATTGGTTCGAAACGTTTCCGAAAAGCGGAGGGGATCTGTTTGCAACCTGGTTCGGTGCCTTACCCACTGAAGATCTTGTCGCGGTGCAGGCCGCTCAGTACGCAGGTGCGGGGGCACTGACTCAAACGTTTCGTCAGCTTGCCGAGGTCGTGCGCGTGACAGATTGCGCTCGTCAGGCGTTCGTTCAAACCGTTTGGGTGGGCGTGGTGGGCATCGTCGTCGCCATCGCTTCGATCTTTGCAATTCCACTGTTCACCGCAGATCATCTTGCCCATGTTTTTGCAGCGATTCCACCCGATCGTTATGGGCGTCTGACGCGGGGATTATTTTTAACAGCGGATTGTTTGAAACTTTTGTGGCCCGTCTTGTTAGGGCTGAGCGTGAGTTTCGTTGTGCTCATGGCGTGGTCCCTGTCGCATTGGTGTGGAGCCGGGCGTCGCTTCGCAGATCAGTGGGGTATTTGGCGTTTGTATCGGGTCGTTCAGGCAGTTCGATTTTTGTCACTGTTGGCGGTGTTGCTTAAGCCGCGAGGCAATACAAGCGCGCGCTTGCGTGAAGCGCTTTTGAT
>JBAXLV010000493.1:0-2437 GCA_037134635.1 Alcaligenaceae bacterium | reverse complement strand
CACTGAGCCTTGATGCAATAGCCATTCAGCACTCGTAATTGAACAAAAGCCATTATTTTCGGTACCCGCGTAATACTCATCAATCACGGGCCCCCACCAATCAAGCATCTGCAACTTGACATCGATTGGGCAAGGCGCGGCCGCATGAATCGCCCGCTTCATCGAGCTCAGATCAAAGCGCAAACGCGTGGCTTCAGGCAACTTGAGCATACGCACAAACATCGTCGGCACCCATTGACTGTGCGTGATCTGGTGCTGTTGATGCAACGCTAAAGCAGTTTCTGCGTCGAACTGACTCATCACAAAAACCTCGCCCGCAAGCTTGATATTCGTCATGCTATGGCGCAAAGGGGCAGCGTGATAGAGCGGTGCCGGCGACAGATAACGACAATCTTTACCGTAACCGTAGAGCCCTTCTAATAAGTTCACCAAAAAGGTTCGCATCCCCGAGGGCCCGTCAGGCAGGGGCCACTTCACCCCTTTGGGTCGCCCGGTCGTGCCAGATGAGTACAGCATATCCAGTCCCTGTGCCTCGTCTGCAATTGGAGTCACAGAAAACTGCTCAGCGACAGCGTGCCAGCTGACCCAGTTCGCTTGCGCCTGACCCACGACAAATTGCTTCAGTGGTGTAAGCAAGGCTTGACTGACCTTGGCACCAAGCTCAAGCAAATCTTCGCCGACAATCAATACCTTGGCACCGCAGTCTTGCACGATGTAGGCAATTTCAGCAACAGTCAGACGAGTACTAATTGTGGTGTAGTAAAGGCCTGCTCTCTCTGCACCGAAACATATTTCAAGAAATTCTCGCTGGTTTTTAAGCAAAATCGCGACATGATCGCCAGATTGGACGCCACAGTCTCTGAATAAATGGGCCGCCTGATTCGCGCGTTGCTCGAGTTGACCATAGGTCACAACTTCGCTCTCACCACAAATTCTAAAGGCGATCGCTTCTGGATCTTGCGACGTAACGTCAATTGGGTAAAGCAGTCTCATTTCTGTTCATGTGAAATGCAGATTTTCCCAAACTGCGCACCGCTTTTAAGATACGCAAATGCCTCTTTCAATTCTGCAAAATCAAATACCCGGTCAATCACCGGCCTGATTTGATGCTGAGTCATCGCACGCAACAACGCCTCAAACGAATCGCGGTTGCCCACCGTGATCCCTTGCAGACGCACTTGACGCGTGATGATTAATCCCAACGAGGCAGACATCGCAATACCCGACAAAATTCCAATCATCGATAAGGTGCCGCCTGGCCGAACACAGCGCAACGACTGCGGCAAGGTTTTTTCACCTCCTAACTCAACGATGTGGTCATAACCGTTGCCATCGGTAAATTCACGTGAAGCTTTCGCCCACTCTGGCGTTGTTGTGTAATTGATGGTGTAGTCAGCACCCATGGCTTTTAAGCGCTCAATCTTGGCATCGCTTGACGAAATAACCGTCACCTGCGCACCCAACATTTTGGCAAACTGCAAAGCGAAAAGCGATACGCCACCCGAGCCTTGCAACAATACGCGATCGCCTGGCTTGACCTGACCGCATGTCACCAAGGCACTCCAGGCTGTCACGGCCGCGCAAGGCAGCGTTGCGGCCTCAAGATCCGATAAATAAGCCGGGATCTTAACCAAGCCCTCTTCAGACAAACACATATACTCGGCCATCGTGCCATCAATTGGACCGCCTAACGAATGCGTCAAGCGCTCTTGATTCGGCTCGCCCGAAATCCACTTTTGAAAGTACGTCGGACACACGCGGTCACCGACTTTAAAACGCGTGACCCCTGTGCCTAGTTCAACAACCTCACCCATCCCATCCGAAACGGGTATCAAGGGCAAGGTACCCGTCGCAGCGCCATATCCGCGCTCGGGGACGATCGGGTCGCGATAATTCACTGACGACGCTTTCATTTTGACCAACACTTGCCCGGCAGCCGGGTTAGGGGTCGGTCGCGTACTGAGCTTTAAGTGCTCAAGCCCCCATTCACCCTCAATTTGAAATACGCGCATAACATTCAACCTGTGTTTTTTAAGTTTTTACTAATTCTTTCAAGCAACATTTCAGTTGAACCATCAACCAACGTCGCAACTTGTGCTGCGGCAACGTGCCGCATCAACGGGTAGCTGTCACGTAAACCTTCGGCACCCATGGCATGCAACAACGCCGGTAAATGTCGTTGCGCAGCGCGCGTGGCAAACACCTTAGCCTTCGCCGCCAGATCTTGCGACTGACCGCCTTCATCTATTTCCTGTGCAGCACACTGCACTAACGCACGTGCAGCCTCAAGATCGACCGCGGCCTCAGCAAGTGCCCAGCGCCAGCCTTGATGTTGTTCCAAGACTTGACCAAAGGTTTGTCGCCGTTGACCATATGCTTGCGCGATACGCAGACTTTCTTCTAACATGCCAACACACATGGCTGCGACATACACTCG
>JBAXLV010000492.1:0-2447 GCA_037134635.1 Alcaligenaceae bacterium | reverse complement strand
AAGCGGTCACGTTGGGTCTGTACCATTGGAGCACTAGCGCAGAATTGTGGGCTAGTTTCTTATTGTTCAGTATTTATTTGAATTTAAAAAGGTCACGACATGCTCAAACGCTCACTGGTAAAACTTTCTGTAGCGCTCGCGCTCGGTATGACGGCTTTCGCCTCGCAAGCCGTCGATATTACGGGTGCCGGTGCAACCTTCCCCTTTCCAATCTACGCGAAATGGGCGGCTGACTACAAGGCAGCGTCTGGCAAGGCCGTGAACTATCAATCGATTGGTTCAGGCGGTGGTGTGCAGCAGATTACGGCAAAGACGGTTGATTTTGGTGCGACCGATGACCCGATGAGTGGTGAGCAGCTCGAGAAGCTCGGCCTGTTGCAGTTTCCGGCGGTGATCGGCGGCACCGTGCCGGTGGTGAATGTGGAAGGCGTTAAGTCGGGCCAATTAAAGCTGACGGGCGCGCTGGTTGCCGACATCTATTTGGGAAAAATCAAACGCTGGAATGACCCTGCCATTCAGTCTCTGAATGCAGATGTCAAATTACCTGCGGCCGACATCATCGTTGTGCACAGATCAGATGGTTCAGGTACAACCTTTGGCTGGACGAACTACCTCAGCAAAGTGTCGCCTGACTGGAAAGCGAAAGTGGGTGAAGGTAAAGCCGTCAAATGGCCTGCTGGTCAAGGCGGTAAAGGTAACGAAGGCGTTGCAGCCTATGTTAAGCAGCTAAAAAATTCAATTGGTTATGTTGAGTTTGCCTACGCAAAGCAAAATGGTTTGGCTTGGACGCAACTGAGTAACATGGACGGCAAGTTTGTTCAGCCCGAGCTAAAGGCATTTGCTGCAGCTGCTGCAAATGCTAAATGGGACAGCGCACCCGGCATGGGTGTGGTGCTGACTGAACAGCCGGGCGCTGAGTCTTGGCCCGTAACTAGTGCAACGTTTATTCTTTTGTATAAAGAGCAAATCAAGCCAGAGAACGGCAAAGCTACGGTCGCTTTTTTTGATTTCGCTTTTGCAAAAGGTGCCGAGGCTGCCGCGGCAATGGATTATGTACCACTGCCAGCTGTAGTGACGGATCAAATTCGCGCGAAATGGAAGGCTGATCTGAAAGCCGGCGGCAAGCCACTGCTAGATTAAGGGTAGTCCACTCACAGCCGCATTACGGTGGGCTTGCATTCAAATGTGTTTGAAGGCAAGCCCATAATCAGATCCAGTTAGCAGATCCCCATGAAAAAAGTTCAACACTCTTGGCACGACACCGCGTTTAGTAACGTCACGCGAACATTTTCGTTCTTAGTCTTCAGCCTGCTTGCTGCGATCATGTTTTCGCTCGTGTACGGAAGCCAAGAGACATTAGCAAAATACGGTCTGTCGTTTTTATGGACCAACGAGTGGGACCCGGTGCAAGCTGAGTTTGGTGCTTTGGTACCGATCTTGGGGACGCTACTCACTTCTTTTGTCGCCTTATTGATTGCGATTCCTGTTTCGTTTGGTATTGCAATTTTCTTAACCGAGTTAGCGCCCGGTTGGTTGAGGCGGCCGATCGGGACAGCCATTGAAATGCTCGCAGCCATTCCTTCGATTATTTACGGCATGTGGGGCTTGTTTGTCTTTGTGCCATTTTTTCAAGAATATGTGCAACCAAGTCTGATTCAAGCGTTGAGTCCGATTCCTTTTATTGGCTGGATGTTTTCGGGCGCACCGTTTGGGATTGGTATTTTTACGGCGGGTTTGATTCTAGCGATCATGGTCATCCCGTTTATCGCGGCGGTGATGCGCGATGTTTTTGAATTGGTGCCGCCGCTTTTAAAAGAGTCGGCGTATGGGCTGGGCAGTTCGACCTGGGAAGTCATGTGGAAAGTTGTTTTGCCCTTCACGCGCTCTGGGGTGATTGGCGGGATCATGTTGGGCTTGGGTCGTGCGTTGGGTGAAACCATGGCGGTCACCTTCGTGATTGGTAATGCGTTTCGGATGCCTCAGTCCTTTTTCGCGCCAGGAAACTCGATTGCATCGGCACTTGCCAACGAATTCAACGAGGCTGCAGGTATGCAAAAGTCAGCGTTGATTGAGCTAGGACTGATTCTGTTTTTGATTACAACGGTCGTGCTTGCGCTTGCAAAAATGATGTTGATGCGTATGGATCGTGCAGAAGGGAAAAAGACGTGAATATTAATCTGAAGGCCTCGCTGCAAGCGCAGCCCTCGAGTATTCGCTCGGACAACTGGGTCTACCGTCGTCGGATGGTGCTCAACCGCGTGATGCTGAGCTTGTCGATGCTCGCACTCGTTTTTGGATTGTTCTGGCTATGCTGGATATTGGCAGTATTGATCCTCAAGGGCGGCGGCGCTTTATCGTTGACGCTCTTTACAGAAAGTACGCCCCCTCCTGGGCAAGCGGGTGGTTTGCTAAACGCCATTCTCGGTAGCCTCGTCATGGTCGGAATC
>JBAXLV010000491.1:0-2451 GCA_037134635.1 Alcaligenaceae bacterium | reverse complement strand
TTGCGCTATGGCATCGGGTGCGGCACGTTCAACATACAGGGGGTGAATACCAAGTGCATAAAACCCTTCTGCAAACGAATGAGCCAACGCGCGTACGCTTTCAAAATTAGCGACTTCAACCGCAGGTATCACAAGCGCTTTGACACCAGCTGCTTGCGCGCGCGCAATCACCTGCTCACGATCGTGATCAAACTCTGATGCGTCTAGATGACAATGCGTATCAAACAGCATCGGGTCAAGAGGCATCCACCAAGCGCCCTGACTCCATGTACAGGCGGCGATCGGCTAACGCAGCAAGCTCTTGATCGTGCGTCACAATCAAAAAGGCGGTCTTTGCCTCGGCGTTCACTTGTTTAAGTAAGCGAAACATTTGCTGCGCGGTATGGCGATCAAGATTGCCGGTCGGTTCATCGGCCAGCACACAAGCAGGCTTGGCAACCAACGCCCGGGCCAAGGCCACGCGCTGTCGTTCGCCGCCCGATAACTGCCCCGGAAAATGCTGCACCCTCGCCTGCAAGCCAACCAGCTCAAGCACCTTTTGAGCTTCAGTACGCGCATATTCACGCGACTCACGGCGTACGATCAAAGGCATGGCCACGTTATCTAACGCCGAAAACTCAGGCAACAAATGATGAAACTGATACACAAAGCCCAAGGCATGATTGCGTAAGCGACTACGTTGGGCTTCAGACAACCCCTCTGTGGTTTGACCTGACACAATGATTGACCCTGCGCTGGGCAAATCCAACAAGCCCAAGGCATGCAGCAAGGTGCTTTTGCCAGAACCCGAGGCCCCCACCACCGCCACCATTTCACCGCGGGCAATCGCGATACTGACATCAACCAGCACATCAATGCGGTTTAAACCATCGGCATAGTGTTTGGATAAGTGCGAGGCTTGCAAGGCGAAGTCAGTCATGGCGCAACACCTCGGCTGGCTGCAAACGCGAAGCCCGCCAGCTTGGATACAACGTGGCTAAGAGCGACATGATCAATGAGGTGATACCAATGCTCGTGATGTCAGACAGGCGTGGATCAGACGGTAAGGTACTAATGAAATAAATTTCGCGAGGCAAGAACTGGGCACCGATCAGGCGCTCGATGGCAGGCACGATGACATCAATATTGAGTGCGATCGCTGAGCCACCCACTACCCCTAAAACCGTACCGATCACGCCAATCAGTGCACCTTGCACTAAAAATATTCGGGCGATTTCGCTGGGCGTTGAACCGAAGCTGCGCAAGATGGCAATATCGGACTGTTTGTCTTTAACGGCCATCACAAGCGAAGACAAAAGATTGAACGCGGCAACCGCCACAATCAAAGCCAAAATCAAAAACATCATGCGTTTTTCTGTTTGCACTGCGGCAAACCAAGTGCGGTTATTACGAGACCAGTCGGCTACCGCAACCGTGGCCGGCAAGAACCGGGCCAGTTCTTGCGCAATTTCAGGGGCGCGATACATATCATTGACGCGTAAACGCACACCCGCCAGCGCGCTGTCACGAAACAGTTTGGCCGCATCGGTCACATCTACGAAGGCTAAAGACGAGTCGTATTCGTAGTGACCCGAGCGAAACGTACCCACCAAAGTGAACTGTCGCATACGAGGCGAAAAACCGGCTGGGCTGATGTTGGCAGAGGGTGCCAACATCATGATCGTTTGCCCAACACGTACATTTAAAACATCGGCAAGGTCTTGCCCCAGTACGATGCCGAATTCGCCCGCTTTTAAATCGGTCAGCCTGCCACGTACCATTTGGCTACCCACGGCCGACACGTCCTTTTCAGCCACAGGATCAATGCCGCGTACCTGTACGCCGCGTAATTCTTGCCCACGCATGACCATGCCTTGCGCCGACACAAACGGTGCGCCCGCCAACACTGACGGTGATTTTTTGGCCGCTGCGATCAGTTCTGCGGCTTGGGTTAGCGTGCGTTCAGCATCTGTACCCGGCGCATAGATTTCAATGTGCGGCAGCACCGACAACATGCGATCGCGCACGTCTTTTTGAAAACCATTCATGACCGACAAGACTACGATCAGCGCGGCCACACCCAAAGCTATGCCCGCCATTGAGGTCGCCGCCACAAACGAGACAAAGCGATCGCGCCGGCCTTTGCGACCACGCAAGCGACTGAGCCCCGCGTAACGGGCACCGATCCACAATTCGTAAGGTAGTTTGAACACAACGGCATTATTGCATCAAACGCCGTTTAAACAACGCATTCGCCCACTACAATGGGGTCATGCATCTCTTGATTCCTGGGGCGCTTCCCCCCTCATCAGTGGCCCAAGAACTGATCCCTCAGGTTCAGCAATATTGCCCTGCGCTCGTACAGCGCTTGAACACCATGAGCGCAAGCGTCCACACGCTGCAGCCTGAGCATACCGGCTGCACCGTCTATGAAGCCGTGCAGCTTTTACACCAAGGCTATGCCCCCGTGGC